>CAMBES010000016.1 GCA_945865855.1 Rhizobium sp. Q54
ACCTACGCAGGAGTTTCATTGTGAATGCTGCACTAAAAGCTAGTCATTGCGTGGGCCGATGAGCAAAAAGATTAATAGGTTTTTTAACCTCGTCTCTGCCCATTAAAGCATCAAGAAGTGTAGCTTTTTACATCTCTCGCCAAATGCAATGAGCCGCAGATTACAACGCGGGATGGCACTCTAGAGATTCGCTGCAAAGCTTCAGACAAATCGCCAGCGACAGAAATTTTCATTCCGATTTTTGAGCCAATTTCTGAAATTTTTTCAGCTGATTCTGGATTTGGCTCGCCGCTAACTCTTACTGCCAGAATTTCGGCAATGTTTTGGAATTTTTCTAAAAATTCTTTTTTGCATTTATTTTTACTGAATCCACAGATCACAAAATTTTCTTTCTCGTCTTTTTGTTCAGTGATCCAGCGTGACAAGGCGAAGGCTCCGGCTTCATTGTGAGCGCCGTCGATCCAGAGTTCGCTGCCTTCTGGCAATAATTTTTCTAAACTGTTTTTGATTCGCTCTAGACGACTTGGCCAGGTTACGGAGGTGATTGCCTTTGAAACAGAAGTAAAGAAATCTCTGTCATCGTTGGCAGCTAAGTTGCTGACGATTTCAGAATTTTCATTGTTGAAATTATCGCTGTTGCGCGTCAACAATGAAGCAGCGATTGCAGTCGCGAAATTGATATATTGATGAGAGCCTGGCAGTGCTGGCTTGGGCAAATTTTCTAAAAAATAATCTTGGAAGTAAAAATTAAACCCCTTTGCAAAATCATCAGCCAATTCACCAGCTTCTTCATTCATTTCGACAGAAAAATCTTCGTCATAAAAATAGGCAGGAATTTTTTGATCTGCCGCCAAAATTTTAATAATATTTTTTGCTGCCGCTGGCTGTGAAGCTACGATTAGAGGGGTTTCTGGGCGAATGATCATCGCCTTTTCTAGTGCGATTCGCTCGATTGAATTTCCTAAATATTCAACGTGATCGAAGGAGATTGGCGTGATTACCGTCAGTAATTTTTCTGTAATAATATTGGTCGCGTCAATTCTGCCACCCATTCCGCATTCAACTACCAAAAGGTCTGCTGGCGCTCTGGAAAAAGCTAAAAATGCACCGATCGTAAAAGCTTCGAAAAAAGTAAGTGGCGTTTCACCAGCAGCAATTCTTGTCTCCTCCATTATTTCGAAGAGAAGATTATCGGAAATTTTTTCTCCACCTAAAACAATTCTTTCGTTGCAATCTTGAAGATGAGGAGAGGTGTAGAGATGTGTTTTCTTGCCAGAGCAAGAAAAAATTTCGGCAATTAAAGAAGCGGTCGAACCCTTGCCATTAGTGCCTGACATGTGAATTACCGGAGGAAGTTTTTTGTGCGGATTGTCGAGTTTTTCGAGCACAATTTCCATGCGCTCGAAAACAGTTTCGTAATCAATTTGTCTTTTGCCAAGAGTTGAAGGAATCGGCCAATGCGGAAGATAAACCAATTCCTATTCAGAAATGACTTTGCATTCACCGTTGGCGATGTAAGCGTCGAGAGCAACGGTGGTGATTTCTTTGTAACGAGAATCACCAAGAATTCTAATCAAAGTGCCAACTGGTCCTTTGGTTTGAATATTAAAGTAAATGCCAGTTTGTTCGAATTGAGCTGGAAAACTTTCGCAATTTTTTCCTTCACAGCGAGTGATGGTTTCGTTCTTTTTATCTAACGTCAAAATCGCTTTATTCTCACGTTTAGAGCATTCGTGCTTGTCGCAAATGAAGCCGCTTTTCGGAGTGCATTCAATTTTTTGCCAAGCCTTAGCTTCTTTAAAATATTTTTCTGATTGAGCGAAAAGTTTGTCAAATTCGAAAGAGCGAATTTCTTCGCGATTGTCAACTTTATCCATTTTGAGCTTGGTGTTTAACTCTGGTTTAATCGCGTTTTCTTTGGCAAAAACTTGTGCAGCAAAAAGAGAGAAAAAGGCGAAGAAAAATACTGATTTACCAAGAGATTTAATTTGCATTGGATTTGTTCGTTAAGGGTTAGGGAGAATAGCTGGCACAAAACAGCTAAGGATTGTCATTGGCAAGTAAAATTACCCAAAAATTGATAGGCTTCTTATTTTGTCGAGCAGCTAATTAATTAATTAATTGGAGGCACAAAGAAGACGCCAACAATCCATGAAGATTGGGCTCAACAAGATTAAAAACTATTTGCGCTGCGATTATTATATCCAAGAAATTTTCACTTTTTGCTAAAATTTCTGCATCAGTTTCTAAGGAAAATTTGTCTGCAGTTGCAATCGTAAAATTTTCACCACTAACTGCTTAATTATCATTAATTCCACTTGAATAAGTGGTAAATTTACAGCCAGTAAAAATTAGAAAAAATTAATATTTTTTTGATATTTTTTCCACTTTTTTCTACAAGCCTTGAGGCCTTATATTTATTAATTGAATAGGGATTTTTTTTAAATTTTGGCCTCGAGGCCAAAATTCAGTTTTTATGCTTCGAATTTTACTAATTATCGCCCCATTATTTTTTGTTAATTCCTGCATTTTTTTGAGCAGGTCAGACATTATTAAAAAAGACAATTCAGAAGTAGTTTCACTGCTTTCATTGGAAGTGATTTACGACGGCGAAATAGAAAAAAGAAACAGTGGATTTACTGGTTTTTGCCAAGTCAGTTTTCACGACGGCAATTTTGATAATGTTAAATTTCGCAGAGAGAGAAACTCTTCGATTTATTTCTTAAAAAATGAGCCTGGAAGAACTATTCTCTACAACATGAAGTGCCTGCACCACATCGTTCCGATTCTTTATTTAAAAAATCGGAAAGTTGATTTGAGTAGCTGGGGATTCTTGGCGCATCAAGGTTTTATTAACTACCTCGGACATATTACAATCACTTACAGATCTGGCGGTTTTGGTCCAAAAGATTTATTCGCACTGGGCGGAATAAGCGATGACAAAGCTGGGAAAATTGATGTGAGAATCGAAGATAATATCGACGACGCGATTGTTTTTCTGAATTATCATTATCCCGAGTTAAGAAATGTTCCGATTACTAAATCTTTACTAATGGATATTGCAGACATCAAGCCAGATGCAAAGCCTGAGGCTTACAAAGTTGGGATGGAAAGACGAATAGCAATTCCACAACCAATTCCAGCGACACAACAAACTTCAAATCCTTACAATATTAATCCTTACTATGCGCCATTTCAAAAATCAGAGCCACCTTCTTATTCGAACCCTTACAAGACAGTGCCAATGCAATAAATTTTGCGATTTTTCATTTGCAATCCTCGCTAAGACCGGGGGATGAGTCTGGGGTAATTAGGGTTAATTAGAAATTACTTCGAGGGCGTTGTTCCAGAGACCAACTTTTGATGAAATAAATAGCAGAAGATTCGAGGCGATATTGTGAAAACAAGCTGCTGAAATTCTTGCCAGGATGACTCAGTAAAACACTAAAGAGAGAAATGATCTTAATTCTGTATTCGCTTCATCATCGCATCAGTATCATTGCGCAGCAGTTGAATATAAACTTTTGTGGTGCCCTGACTCTTGAATTGCAGCTCGTCAGCAGCCTTTTCTGAAACATCAATAATTCTCTCTTTTGAAAATGGTCCGCGATCATTTACGCGCACAATCGCCGTGCGACCATTGCGTAAATTGGTTACACGCACCGTTGACGGCAAAGGTAAAGTTGGATGAGCCGCAGTCATTGCGTTAGAATCGTAGATCTCGCCATTAGCCGTGTATTTGCCATGAAAATCGATGCCGTACCAAGATGCGATACCAACCTCTTCAAATTCTTCGTAATTTTGTGGAAAATAAGAAGCGCCCAAAACCTCGTAAGAATCATCAATTTTAAGTGGTCCGGACTTATTACTTGAATAAGTGTTAAAATATTGCTTTTCGATCTGTTGTTCCAGATTACTTTTTGGAACCCCTACCTGCATTGACTCAGAAGGCCTAATGTAACGAGCATCTATTCTGTTGGCATGCTCCTCGAATCTAACATTGCGCCGATCATAATCGTCTCCAGCGCAAGAAGTAAAAAATACCAGCGCTAGTAAGAAATTTTTTCTCATTAGTGAATTTGTTTAGGATAAACTGGGCGCGGAGAGCCCGACAAAGCTAGGTTTAGAGGCTTCTTAAATGCAAATTTTTCCTGCAGGGTCTGAGAAAATTCTTTTTTTGAGATCAAAAAAATGCCATATTCAGCAAAAAGATTGGCGATCTTTTCATGTCCGAAGAAGCTTAGTAAGCGGCGCCGCGCTGTTAGGAAAATCTTTTTCTCAATTTGAAATTCTAACTCTTTACACATTTTCTCAAAGTCACGAATTGAACAAAAATGAATATTCGGAGTTTCGTACCATTCGAAGGGAATGGTTCTATTCACTGGCATCGTGCCTTTACACAAAAGATGTAAACGATTTTTAAAATGTGCAAAATTTGGCAGTGAAACAATTGCGAATTCTGCAATGCGCAGCATCTCGTGCAGAATTTCTTTTGGTCGGTGCGTCGCTTGAATTGTTTGACTCAAAATCGCGTAATTAAAGCTACGATCTGGATAAATTGTTAAATCATTCTCAGCATTACCTTTGATTACTGAAAGACCACGCATCAAGGCCTTACTGACTTGTGTCTGCGAAATTTCTAAACCGCGTCCATCGATATTTTTTTCTCTGACGAGAAATTGCAAAAGCTCACCGTTGCCGCAGCCAATGTCTAAGACCTTTGATTTTGGCTTGATCAAATCAGCAATGATTTCGAGATCATATCTGATCTTATGTTTTACGATATTTTGTCCAACTTCTGGCATAAATTTAGTGGTTTTTCTTTTACTAAAAAAACTATTTTCTCAACTTTAAACCCAGATTGGTCATTAGAATTAATGGTTAGTAAAGATAATGGCATGATTCTAATGACGGATCTGGGTTAAACTCCTTTCACGTCGACTAAATAATTTCATGTTAAAAGATCTTCGCAAAGAAATTGATGCAATTGATAAGCAGCTAATTTCTCTACTCGAACAAAGAATGAAAGTAGTCAAAAAAGTTGGCGCACTGAAGAAAAAAGATGATATAAAATTTTTTATTCGCTCGGCTCGCGAGGCTGACATGATTAAAGATTTACTCAAAAAATCCGACAAAAATTTACCAAAATCTTTAGTTGTGGATATTTGGCGCAAATTAATCACCGCCGCGAACATGCATGAACAGCCGCTTCACATCGCCTCTCAACATCCAGAGCAAGAAATTCTTCTGCGCGAATATTACAATTCCGAAGTTCCAATTACTCATTTCAAAAAAGCCAAAAATATAATTTCTGCACTTGAAAATGAAGAAGCTCTAATCGGAATTTTTGCATTACCGCCGCATCACAAGGAAGAGTGGTGGAAAATTCTTCCCAAACATTTATGCGTTTTTACACAAATACCTTTCATCGCAAAATCCGAAATAAAACTAGTCGCCATCGCCGCCAAAGAACCTGAAAAATCGAAGAATGACATTACTTTGGTTTGTGATAAAAATGGCGTGACTGAGATTGATGGATTTCACCTCAAAAACTCCTCTAGAATTTTAGGCCATTATGCCAAACCAGCTAAACTTTAATTATTTCTTAAGCGTGATTAGAAGATCTCTGATTTTTTCTTAAATCGCTAAACGGATTTTTATCTGACTTGGAAAGGTTTTAAGCAAACCCGCGCTCTTCCTCAAAATCCCAGAAACCCTTTATTAACCATCGAGTTGACAACCTAATCTCAATCTTAAGGATGCCGCTCTCTCACTTTTTTCCTTTTTGAAAACGTCATGTTTTTGAAGAATTTTTTAGGGCAAACAAGACATCCTAAAAGACCAATGGAAGCAGTAAAATCAACACATTTAGACAATGACTAAACGCGTAAATGCTAAGAAAAAATTTAGCAGAAAACTTGGCGGCAGCCTTTGGGGTCAAGCAAAAGATCCTTACCTAAAACGTAACTACAAACCTGGACAACACGGCGCTTCATCAAAAGGCAGAACCAGTGACTACGGAACTCAGCTTAAAGCTAAGCAAAGAATGAAGTTCTACTATGGCAATATTTCTGAAAAACAGTTTTTTAACACTTTTTCTCTTGCTGAAAAATCAAAAGGTGACGTTAGCGAAAACTTCGTGGGCCTTTTAGAATCAAGGCTTGATGTTATTGTTTATCGCGCAAATTTCGTACCGACAGTTTTCGCGGCGAGACAATTTGTCAGTCACAAACATGTTACAGTTAACGGCAAAATCGTTAATATCGCTTCTTACAAAGTTAAAATCGGAGATGTTGTTCAAGTGCGCGAAAAATCTCGTTCATTAGCTCTAGTCTTAGATGCGCAACAAAAAATGGAACGCGACATCCCTAGCTACATGATGCTCGATAAAGATGCACTTTCTGCAAAATTGACTGAAAAGCCAACTTTCGCTGAAGTGCCTTATCCAATCGAAATGCAACCTCACTTCATTACAGAATTTTACTCGAGATAAAATTTCTTGAGATCGTAAAATTAAAAAAGCCCGGCTCCGAAATTTCTTTGGAGCCGGGCTTTTTTATTGAATAAGTTTTAAAGATAATAATTTATTTCCCCGCTTCGGCGCGCGTTGGGATTGATTAATTTATCTCTGTTTTATTAATTTTAGCTAGAGCGCGCTTGGTTGCGTGGCTAATTATGTAAGCACCGAGTAAGCACCGAGGTCAAATCTTACGCCCTTATTAATGTTTATCCGCAATGCTTTGATGATAAGGTTCAGTTCCGTAATTAGTCGGCGGAACGTAATATTGATCAGCGTCATAGCCATAATAAGGCGTAGAAGGAATATCGTAAGGATTAGAATAATTGCGTGAGCCACCTTGTTGTGGCTGATATTGTTGGTATTGATTTTGTTGGTAAGGCTGCTGTTGAGAATTAGGCTGCTGATAAGGTTGTTGTCGCTGATCTTGAGGATAATAATTTTGATTAACTTGGCGGCTAGGCGCCTGAATTGGCGACTGCATCTGCACTTGAGCTGGAACTTGATCGTAACGATCGTAAACAGGAGGATTCGAACCACATGAAGCGAGACAAAGAAGCAGGTATGTAGCGGCGATACGCTGTATTTTCATTTATTAATTTTAGCTTTAAACCGCTCGATTACTTGCGGCGCGGCAACCTATTTACGAAAACCCTATAATCAATATGACGACAAATCCTGATCAAAAATTTATTTCTTACGCACTCAAATTGGCACAAAGAAATCTTGGCGGAACCTCACCAAATCCAGTTGTGGGTTGCGTTATTGTTCATGAGGGAAAAATAATTTCTTCCGGCATAACTGCTCGTGGAGGCAGACCACACGCCGAAAAAATTGCCATCGACAAAATCACCGACAAAAAAATTTTAGAAGAAGCGACTCTTTATGTAACGCTCGAGCCCTGCTCTCACTTCGGTCAAACCTCACCCTGCGCTGATGAGATCATTAAAAATAAATTCAAAAAAGTTGTAATCGCAACGCAAGATCCTGATTCGCGCGTTAATGGAAATGGAATCGCCAAATTACGCGAAGCCGGAATTGAGGTTAATTTTGGCCCGTGGGACAAAATTTGCGAAAAAGAAGCGCAAGAAATTAATCGGGGATTTTTCACCGCCAAAAAACTAGGCAGACCATTCGTAACTTTAAAACTCGCCACAAGTTTAGACGGCAAAATCGCTACCAAAAATTTCGACAGCAAATGGATCACCTCCGACCGAGCACGCGACTTCGCTCATTTTCTTCGCGCCAAAAATGATGCAATCTTAGTTGGCGCCAACACTGCAGCAAAAGATAATCCGCGCCTTGATTGCCGACTTCCTGGCCTCGAAGAATTTTCGCCAAGAATAATAATTTTAAGTCACAAAAATTTTAGTGGAGAGCTCGAAGATATTCTAAAACAACTTTGCTTAGAAGGCGTAAATTCGCTTCTCGTCGAAGGCGGTCAAAATGTCGCGACACAATTTCTACAAAAAAATCTAGTCGATGAATTGGTCTGGATTCGTAATAAAAAAATCATCGGCTCTGACGGAATTTCCGCCATTGGCGAGATAAATTTAGAGAAAATTTCTGAAGCTCTAAATAATTTCGAACGCCAAGAAATTCGCGAGATGGACGAGGATTTAATCGAAATTTTCAGAGCAAAAATTCTGTCATAATCTTGAGTTACTGCCGCCGAGGCGGTAATTTATCTTTTTTTGGATGCAGAGAAATCAAGGGCTCGTAAAAGGTTGTGCGTTAAAAACAATTAACGTGCGAGATCCACTTAGAAAAAATCTTCAAGGATCAAAACAGGGTAAGAATTTATTCCCAAGCTGCCAAAAATTCTTTGAAATGCTGTTTTTCTTCCGATCTTTCTTCCAAAAATTCGCGTAAATTTTCTTTACATTTGAAGAAGGAATCTTTCGAGAGACTGCCATTGTGATGTTGGTAAACTAGGTAGAGCAAGTAAGTGTTAATCACGTCAGTTTCGCAATAATCGCGAATCTCTTGCAGCTTACCATCGTCGAACATTTGAGTGACTTGCGAGCCATCAACGCCGAGTTTTCCAGGCAAGCCAAATGCAGCGCAAAGTTCGTTCATTTTAACTTTTGCGGAAGCACCAAAATCAGAAAAAGCATCAACCAAATCACAATGCCAATCCAGGGAATAGCGTTGAGAATAATTGTTCCACTTGTCGCCTTTTTTATAGAGCCACGAAGCCTCAACTTCATTTTTCATCGCTGCATATTTTAGCACCGGAAGGTCAAAACCTTTGCCGTTAAAACTTACTAAACGGGAAAAATTTTTCTTAAGATGAGCAAAAAATCCGCGCACTAAATCAGCTTCCGAACTAATTAAGTCGCCACCAGAACGAATATCAATTAAGCGGTAAAATTCTTGTCCGCTAAAATCGCGTACGATCTCTGCTTCTAAAAAACTAATCGCCGCAACTTGATGAAATGGTTGGCGCAAAAAAGAATTTTTTTGGTCGGTAAGGTCGAGATGGTATTTTACCAAACCCTCGCGCAATTCACTCAACGAACCGTCTGGCGAATCTAGTAAATTTTTTGCCGCGTTTAAGTCGGGAATTGTTTCGATATCGAAAACAAAAAGATTTTGATGTTGCATTTGAGTAGGGTCCAATTGGAATTAACTTCACTTTTCTGAAATTCAAAAACACATAAAAACAATGCAAGCAATTGTTCTAAATAACTCTGGCGGCAGCTTTAAAATCGAAAAAGTCGCAGATCAAAAACCAAAAAAAGGTGAAGTATTAATTAAACAAACTGCAATCGGCGTAAATTTTTTCGACGTCTGCTTTCGTCGCGGCCAATTCAAACTCGACAAAGTTCCAGCTATTCTTGGCATGGAAGCCTGCGGAATTATTGAATCGGTTGGCGAAGGCGTAACCGATTACAAAGTGGGAGAGCGTGTTGCTTACGCTACTGGTGGCATTGGTGCTTACACTGAAAAACGCGTAATTAATCAGCATCATCTAGTTGTTCCGCCGAAAGAATTAACTGACGTACAAGTTGCCGGCTGCTTGCTTAAAGGTTTAATGGCGCACACCTTGCTTCATCGCGTTTACATTGCGGCACGCGTTAAAAAAGTTCTCATTCACGCTGCCGCTGGAGGGCTTGGTCACTTAATGTGCCAATGGGCGAAGCATCTGGGTTTAGAAGTATTTGGCACTGTCGGCTCAGATGAAAAAATATCTTTCGCCAAAGGAATTGGCTGCGATCACGTTATTAATTACAAAACCACAGATTTTGTTGAACAGATTTCTAATATCACCAATCACTCTGGCGTTGGTTTGGTTTACGATTCGGTTGGAAAAGATACTTTAGAAAAATCTTTAGAATGCTTATTGCAGATGGGCATGTGCGTAAGCTTCGGCGAGTCTTCTGGCGCTACAGAAAAACTCGATCTCAATCGCTTACTTCTCAATTCACTCTACATAACTCGCCCTACTCTGGCGCTTTATAAAGCTAATCGCATTGAGCTTGTTCTTGCTGCGAATGAAGTTTTTGCCGCATTAACTAAAGGGGTTTTAAGGCCAAAAATTACCACTTATCCATTCCAAGATGTGGCCAAAGCACATAAAGACTTAGAAAGTCGCAAGACAATGGGCTCACTGGTCTTAACGGTTTAAATTACGCAACATCAGACCTCACTTCCCTTCTCCAGGTCAATCTCAGCGCGTTAAGAATTGCGACAACATCGATAAACTCTTGCAGCAAGGCCCCTGCGACAGGCGTGATTAAACCTGCGGCGGCGAATCCCATTCCAATTACACTAAACAACATTCCGCCAACTGCGCTTTGCAAAGCGATCTTTCGCATTGATTCGCTGATGTGAATTAGTTGGTCGAGCTTAAGTAAATTATTTTCCAAAATCACTGCTCCGGCAGATTCAGAAGTAACTACATTTTGTTTACCAAAAGCAATTCCAACAGTTGCCGCCATTAGCGCTGGTCCATCATTAATTCCGTCACCCATGAAAAGGGTTGGTGCTTGCTTAGTTTCATTTCTAACAATTTCTAACTTTTGCTCGGGAGTTTGCGAAGCATAGTAATTCTTTATACCAAGAGATTCGGCGAGGTAAGTAACTTCCGAATCTCGATCACCAGAAAGTAAAATAATTTTCTTAAAATTGTGATTCGACCCAAGATGTTTAATGAAAGGATTGCTCTCGTTACGTGGCTGATCGCGAAAATATAAAATCGCCGCCGGCTTTTCATCAATAATGACAACACATTCGAGCCCAACCTGAGTTGGCGGTAATTCTGCAAAAATTTTTTTGCGACTCGTGACTAAAATTTTATGCTTTAAGACATTTCCTCTCAAGCCTTCTCCTGGTGCTTCTTCTAAATTTTCTACTGCGACTAAAAGTAATTTTTCTTTCTCGGCAGCTTTCAAAATCGCACCAGCTAAAGGATGACGAGAGTAGAGCTCAAGACTTGCGGTCATTTGTAAAATTTGCTCACGTTTAAACTTCGCAAGCAAAATAACTTCCGCCAATTCCGGCTCGCCGTAAGTTAATGTTCCGGTCTTGTCGAAAATGGCGGTAGAGCATATTGGAAGGCGCTCGAGCACCGTCGGATCTTTAATAATTATTCCATGTCGCGCTGCAATTGAGATCGCGCTGATGATGGTAATTGGAATGGCGATCAAAAGTGGACAAGGTGTTGCGATAACAAGAACCGCAAGAAAATTCGTTAAACTTCCGCTAAAAAATAATGTCGCAAAAGCAAAAGCTAGAGCGATTGGCGCAAAAATTGTACCGAGCTGATCGCCAAGCCGGCGCAGGTTAAGACGCTGCTGATTCGCGTCCTGCATCACCTCAACAATTTTAGCGTAACGTGAATCTTGCGCTAATTTTTCTGCACGAACTGTAAGCAATGCATCACCATTAATTGCGCCAGATAAAACATGCGAACCAACAGTTTTAGAAATTTTGTAAGGCTCACCGGTTAAATAAGATTCATCCATCGCCGAAGAGCCAGTAACGATCACCGCATCAACCGGACAAGTTTCGTGCGGATAAATAACGAGCAGATCACCAATTTTTATTTGCGCAATTTCAACATCTTCAACTTTTTCTTGGCATTGCAAATGTGCCGTTGATGGCATGCGCTTAGCTAAAGCTGCAAGTACAAATGATGCGCGACGCGAGGCATATTTCTCAAGTGCCTGACCACTCACAATCATAAAAACAATCAAGCCAAAAGCCCAATATTGGGCTAGGTAAAGAGAAACTATTAGCGAGATTACAGCAATTAGATCGGTGCCAAAAAATTTTTGAAAATTTTTTTTAAGCAAACCGTCCTCGGTAAAAAATTAACGGCTTGGAATCATTTATTTTTCCGAAATCAAGTACTTCACCGATGATAATGTGATGATCTCCGCACTTGATTACTCGATGTTTTTTGCATTCAAAAAAAGCCAAAGAATTCTGGAAAATTGGATTGCCCTTCTGGCCAAAAAAATAAGGTTCCACCCCCCATTTTTTAGAATTTTTTGGTGTAGCAAAGGCGCTTGCAAGAGCTTGCTGTTCTTGACTTAATACATTCAAGGAAAAGTAACGATTCTTCTTAAAAAATTTGAGATTTGCCGAATCATTATAGATGCAAAATGAAACCAGCGGCGGATTTAACGAAACAGAAGTAAAAGAATTAATCGTCATTCCAAAAAACTCAGTGGCGAAGATTTTTTTGATTTTTTCTAAGAAATTCTGTGTGTGAATTTTGCTCTCAAACTTTTGCGCAAAATAATTTTCCTGCAGAAAATTTTGCCAAAATTCTTCAAATTTTCCGACAAGATTTTCCTTAACAAAAAAATTCTCTGCCAAGAAATTCTTACGTCTAGCGCAGGCAATAATCACCCCAGTTGAGAAAAGCCCAAGAGTTTCGCGAAGTTTTTTTGGATCCATTTTTAAACTTTATCCTTAATTCTTTACGCACCATCCACGCCCTCACGGGAGTGAAGTGATGCTTTTTGTGGTAATATTTGGAAACGACTTGGCAAACTTTTAATTAATTTACCTTGGAGAAAGTCGAATAGATCGGGCCAAAAACTGCGATTGTAATCCAGGCAATCATACTCCCCATAACAATTGTTATTGTTGGCTGGATCATTGACACGAGGCGGTCGATCGAGTCATTAATTTCACGATCGTAGAAGAATTTAATGTTATTCAAGGCACTTTCCATGTTGCCGCTTTCTTCGCCAATTTTAAACATCCGCACGACGAGATTGGGGAAATATCCGGTGGCCGCAATTGCTTTAGAAAGGGCTTGTCCGTCTGAAACTTGCTGCCTCACTATGGCAATACTTTTCTTGATCGCGCTATTTTTGATTACACCACTTGATGATTCTAAACATTCTAAAACGCCCAAGCCACTTTTGAAAGTCATTGAGAAAAACTGACAAAATTTTGCCGCATCAATCTTGTTAATAATCTGGCCAAAAATCGGAAGTTTGAGTTTTAAATTATCAATTATTACCGCCATATCTTCGGAAGAACGTCGCAGAATTTTTACTGTTGTCCAAATAACAGGCGGAGTAAGAATAATAAAATACCAATTGCTTTTGATGAAGTCAGAAAACTTCATCAGCGCTACCGTTAGAAATGGAAGTTTGATGTCTTGCGTCGCCAAAAAACCTGTAACTTTTGGCACTACAACTGAGGTCATAATTCCCAAAATACCAAACATGAGGACGATACCAAACATTGGCCCGGTAGTTGCCTTTTTGGTTTTACGCTTGATGTCCATAGTCCACTTAATGTCTTCGATGATACTGCTGAAAGCGCTGGAGAGATTACCGGTTTTTTCACCCATCGCAACCAACCCAACATAGGTAGTGCCGAAAACATCTGGGCGCTTAGCTAAACTCTCAGAAAACATATTACCATTCTTGATCGATTCTTCAATTTCACTCATCAGCGCTTTAATTTCTGCAGAATCTGCGCTTTCAACTAAATCACGAATTGAATCCGCGATCGGCACACCGGTTTTTTCAAGCTGTTCAAGATGCACAAAAATCATGATCAATTCTTTCGCCTTAATACCTGAGCTAAACAAACTAATTCCACCAGCTTTTTCTTCTTTAAATGAGATCAACTCCAATCGAGTTGCGCGCAATAAAGCCGAGAGCTCTCCTGAATTTTCTGCCGCCAATTTTCCTGAGATATATTTGCCCTCTTCATTGAAGGCCTTGTAACGATAGCGATGCATGTTTTTGGATTAACGTTTTTTCTTTAATTTATTCAGAATCATCTCGCGCTTCACTTTCGAGATGTGGTCAACAAAGGTAATTCCATTGAGGTGATCGACTTCATGCTGGATACAAGTCGCGAGCAATCCAGACATCTTTTCTATTTTATCTTTTCCAAGCAAATCGAGGTATTTTACCGTGACTTCTTTTGACCTAAGCACCTCTGAACGCGCATCTGGAAAGGACAGACAACCTTCATTGTAAGAAGAACATTCTTTCGAAAATTCGACGATTTCTGGATTGATAAAATAGCGTGGATTGGTGTTGGTTACATGCACGTGATCACAACCGTGATGGTCGTGATGATGATCATGCTCTTGCGTTTTGTAATCGACATCGATCACTAAAATTCTTTTTAGAACACCAACTTGAACAGCAGCTAAACCTACTCCTTCTTCAGCATACATCGTACTCACCATGTCTTTCATGAAGTTACGAAGAGCGTCATCAATTTTATCAACAGGCTTGGAAACCTTCTTCAACAAAGGGTTAGGAGCAATAATAAGAGGAAGTGCTTTCATTTTTTATTCAATATTTTCACAAATAACTTTGAGGGCTTCGGGATAAATTAGATGTTCTTCTTCGAGAATTCTTGCTGCAAGAGTTTCTTTTGAATCGCCTTCTAGCACTGGCACAGAAGACTGCCAGATGATCAGCCCAGAATCCATTTCTTCACTAACGAGATGCACTGTGCATCCAGAAATTTGTGCACCGGCTTTAATCGCATCACCCACCGCATCCGCACCTTTAAATTCAGGAAGAAGTGAAGGATGAATATTAATCAGACGACCAAACCATTGTTCCACAAACTCCGAAGAAAGCAGACGCATAAAGCCAGCAAGACAGATTACTTCTGCGCCAAATTTCTCAATTTCTTCACTAATTTTTTTGTCAAATTCTTCACGAGTAGAAAAATTTTTATGATTGATTACTGCAGTTGGAATTTTTTTCTCGCGCGCAAATTCCAAACCCGCTGCATCTATTTTATTCGACAAAACCAAAACTATTTCCGCCGGAAATTCTACATCCTCACAAGCCTTTACAAGTGCTTGCATGTTGCTTCCACGACCTGAAATCAAAATCGCTACTTTAACTTTTTTTGTCATATTTTTGTTACGTTAAGGCGTTACACAAAATTTCGTACCAAGAATCTGGATCGGTAGAATTACCAAATCCAGAAATGTACAACTCGTCTTCAGCGCGCGTCATTCCTACGTAAA
>CAMBES010000017.1 GCA_945865855.1 Rhizobium sp. Q54
AAACCAAGGATGGCCCCTGCCGAGCAGATTTAAACAATTGCAGCAGGATTTTCCTTGGTTTCGACTTCGCTCAACCAGCGGAAAAAACTACTGCCACCAGCATGATCGGATTTGCAACTTTTTTCTCTACGTTTACGTAAAACCTAAGATAAAAAATGAACGTGTGGACTGGGTTACGAACCCAACTCAGCTTAAGCGTTCTGTCAAACAAGAAATATTGGAGCAATAAAACAAGTATGATTGAAGAAATTACCAACGAAAAAGAACTAATAGAGACGGTTAATTCGGTCGGCGCTTCTATACAAATGATTCATGATTATTTAGCAAAAAATCCGCAATTTATCTCAAAAAATTGGATTAGATTTCCAAGGGGATTTATAAGGCCAGCGACTTATTTTCGCGATCGTTTATTGTTTGTGGAAAATGGAAGTCTTAAGAGCAACTTGTCTTACAATATGATGCTTACCGACTAATCACTGGATAATAGCTTATACAGATTTGTCTGGAACTGCGCTAGAAATGGTAATAAAATGGCAAATCGCTCTTATGACAGCGATTAGTGAAGCGATTATAAAAGATGTAACAAAAACTAAGATTGGAAAATCCAATAAGTTTTGTGAACGATGTAACAAGATGGTTGTTATGAAAATGATTACAGAGTCCTTAAAAGATGAGCTGCATTGGCTCTGGAATATTCGCGCAAATATACACATAGGCGAAATTGATGGATCGGAATAACAAAAATATGAAATGAAGGACTATATAAGAGCTAAAAAAGTTGTGTATACCTTGGGAGAAGAACTAAGAAATCAAAATGCACCTGAACCTTTGTGTTAGGTAGTGTGATGGCCATGCCATAAATTTCAGTTCAAGAAGAAATTAATTAAGAAATAAATATTCGAATTGCGCTAGGGACGGAACATGGTCAGGTTATGGATTATTAGGTTTGAATCTTGGATCTGGTTTTGGAATAAAATACAAAATCCTAACTGCCGTTCGAGCAATTACCGCAGCCGCTGGTTGAGCGAAGTCGAAACCAAGGATTGCTCCTGCCGTGCAGATTTAAACAACTGTAGCAGGAATCTTTCTTGGTTTCGACTTCGCTCAACCAGCGGTTGGGGTAATTTTTCAACCAGCGGTTGGAGCAATTGTTCAAACAGCGGTTGGGTTAATTGCTTAACTAGGAATAATTAACTCAGGCTTTAATCAAGAATGTAAATTACAAAATTGATTTCACGCCGTGCTCGCAATGACGAAAATTAGAATTAATAAAATGATCAATTTCAAAATTCTTACTCTCTTCCCCGAACTCTTCCCAGGGCCTCTTGCCGCTTCAGTTACGGGTTCGGCGCTTGCGAAAAGATTGTGGGCGATTGAGGCGATTAATATTCGTGATTTTGCTTTTGATGAGCGAGGAACTGTGGATGATACGCCTTACGGTGGAGGGGCTGGGATGGTGTTGAAAGCGGATGTTGTTGCAGAGGCGATTGAGAAAACCCAAGGGGAAGTGGTTAGTAAAAAAATAATTTACCTCTCGCCGCGCGGAAAAGTTTTTAATCAAAAAATTGCGCAGGAATTAGCTAAAGAAGAAGAAATCACCATTCTCTGCGGACGCTACGAAGGCGTTGATCAGCGCGTGTTAGACGAATTTGAAATCGAAGAAATTTCCATCGGTGATTATGTTTTATCGGGCGGAGAAATTGCTGCTTATGTTTTTATCGACGCGATTTTGCGTAATGTTTCTGGGGTGCTTGGAGCGAATGAATCCTTGTCTGAAGAATCTTTCAGCGGCGAATTTGAAAAACTTTTAGAATATCCGCATTACACCAAGCCATCAGAATGGCGGACTCGCAAGGTTCCAGAAATTTTGACACAAGGACATCACGCAAAAATTAATCAATGGCGCAAAGAGCAAGCGATTGAGCTGACTAAAAAAATTCGTCCGGATTTGTTGAAATCTTAATGTTTGAAGTGACGTGTTTCGATGAAATAAAGGGCGATTCCTTTTTCGTCAGCTTTGGCAATTACTTCTTCGTCGCGCATTGATCCGCCTGGGGCAATGATGGCTTTAATGTCGTAAGAAGCAGCGATTTCAATGTTATCGGCGAAGGGAAAAAAAGCGTCGGAAGCTAAAAATTTTTCGCCTCCCAAAGATTCATTTTTGAATTCTAAAGATTTTTTGCAGGCAATTTCGCAAGCGTCGACACGATTCATTTGACCAGCGCCAACACCCACTGTTTGGAAATTTTGTACGACAGTAATCGCGTTTGATTTTACATGTTTGCAAACAGACATCGCGAAAATTAATTGCTCAATTTCTGCGTCGCTAACTGACTTTTTGCTGACTAATTTTAGATCATTTTTAGTGATTATTTTTTGATCTAAATCTTGAACTAAAAAGCCGCCCGACACTGATTTTATCTGAGTTTCTGCGCTTTTTTTGAAGTCAGCCAAAAGCACGCGTAGATTTTTTTTAGCTGCTAAAATTAACCTTGCCTCTTCGGAAATTTCCTTCGCGATTATTACTTCGAAGAACATTTTTGCGAGTTCTGTTGCCAAGGCTTCGTTGATCTTGCCATTTAGCGCGACAATGCCACCAAAAGCAGATTTTGAATCAGATGAAAGCGCGCGCGTGTAGGCCTCAAGTAAGTCTGAGCCAATCGCAGTTCCACAAGGATTTGCGTGTTTAATAATTGCGCAGGCAGGTTTTTCAAACTCCAAAACTAAATTGTAAGCCGCATCGGAATCGTTGAGATTATTATAGCTAAGCTCTTTTCCTTGCAGCTGTTTTGCGCCGACAATTCCAGAATCTCTCGTTGCGTAAAGCGCCGCTTTTTGGTGCGAGTTTTCGCCGTAGCGTAAGTTTTGTTTGAGAGTTCCGCTCACGCATAAATCTGATTTGTTAAACCAGTTGGAAATCGCGATGTCGTAATCAGCGATATTTTTAAAAGCTTGCGCCGCCAGAGATTTTCTGAACTCAAACGATGTTGCTCCAGAATTGATTTTCATCTCAGTGATCAAATTTTCATATTGCCCAACCGAAGTAATTACAGTTTTGTAAGCAAAATTTTTCGAAGCCGAACGCACCATCGCCGGACCACCAATGTCGATATTTTCAATGATTTCTTCTTCGTCATTTGTCTTGGCAACTGTCTCAACGAAGGGGTAAAGATTGATTATGAGCAAGTCGATTGATTCGATTTCGTGCTCTTTCGCAGCTAACACATGTTCTGCATTATCAAGCACCGCAAGTAGGCCGCCGTGAACTTTTGGATGCAAAGTTTTAACGCGCCCATCCATCATTTCTGGAAAGCCGGTGAAGTCAGAAATATCTTTTACTAGAATTTTTTGCTCCGCCAAAAGTTTGCGCGTGCCTCCGGTAGAAATTAATTCAACGCCTTGTGAAGACAGGAATTTAGCGAGTTCAATGATATTAGTTTTGTCTGAAACGGAAATGAGACAGCGCGATATTTTTTGGAAATTAGGCATTAATTATTTTTAAAATTTTTTGAAAACCTTCTTCGATCGAGAGGTTTTCGTTGTTGATAATGTGGGCGTCGGAAGCAATTTTGAGTGGAGCATCTTGGCGATTCAAATCATTCTCGTCGCGTTTTTTTAACTGTGCTAAAATTTCTTCGTAAGCTGTCGTTTTTAATTGATTGAAGCGGCGTTTGGCGCGGATTTCGACGTCGGCAGTGACAAAAAATTTATAGTCGGCATCTGGACAAATCACCGTTGTGGTGTCGCGTCCGTCAAGCACTGCGCCTTTTTTCGACTGAGCAAAATTACGCTGAAAATCAAAAAGTGCCGCGCGGATTTTTGGATTTTTAGCAATCGCCGAAGCAACAGCGCCAACATCTTCGCTGAAAAGCTTTTCGTTTTCTAAGTCTTTCTCAGAAATATTTTTTACCAACTCCTCAACATTTTCTTGATCAATTTTCTGTTCAATAACTCGCAAAGCCAAAAGCCGATAAAGCGCGCCAGTATTGAGGTAGGGCAGGTTAAAATGTGCGGCAAGCATCTTCGCCAAAGTTCCTTTTCCTGAAGCTGAAGGCCCGTCGATTGCGATTATAAGCGGTTTTTTCATGACTTACTTTTTTCTTTTTAAATTATTTTTTCTCGTCCCGCTTTATTAGTGGCTCTGATCATTACGAGCAATTCCTTGAAACGATTCAAAGTCACGTGTTCATTGTTTTTGCAAGATTCTTCCACCCGTCATCCTCGCGAAGGCGGGGATCCAGGAGGATTATTTGCTTACTCCAAATACGCTATCCTAGATCCCCGCCTTCGCGAGGATGACGAGGTACTTTTTGCGCTAAAATTTGTGATTAGTAATTTCTTTCCTAGAGTCTTTTGTGTTGTCGCCCTTCGAAAGGCTCAGGGTGACGCTTTATGTTCTAGTAAAAATGTTCAAACAACTTTTCCGCCACCTATTTTTATTTCAAAATTTCGAAAAAAATTTTCGTTTTTTTGCGCCATTTTCTTTTGCAACTTTTGCAATTTTTTTGGCCTTGGCGATTCCTTCGATTCTAAATTCTCCAAATGATTACCAGCAAAGCAATGCTGTGCTAATAATGTATGTGCATGTTCCGGCGGCTTGGATGGCACTTCTGATTTATACCTTGCTCGCCATCTTTAATCTCTCTGGATTCATTTGGAAAAATCCATTTTTTTATTTGATTGCGCGTTCGATTGCATTAATCGGGGCCATGTTTGCTTTTATTACTTTGGCCACTGGCAGCATTTGGGGAAAGCCAATCTGGGGCACTTGGTGGGTGTGGGATGCGCGACTAACTTCGGTGTTGGTTTTATTTTTCCTCTATCTTGGCTACATTATTTTGCTCGATTCTTTCGAGGATAGAAGCAAGGGCGAGCGCATTGCTGCGATCATCTCAATTATCGGTTTTATCAATGTGCCAATCGTAAAATTTTCGGTCGAATATTGGAACTCTCTTCACCAGCCAGCGAGCATTTTACGCAAGGGTGGAGTGGCCATCGACCCAATGATGCTCAAGCCCTTGCTTCTGATGTTTGGTGTGTATTTTTCTTACTTTGTTTTCCTGTCACTGCTTCGAGTTCGAAGCGCAATTCTTGAGAAGAAAAAATGACTTACGTTGTAACCGATAATTGTGTTCGCTGCAAATACACTGACTGCGTTTCTGTTTGCCCGGTCGATTGTTTTTACGAAGGTGAAAATATGTTGGTGATCGATCCAGAAGCTTGCATTGATTGCGGCGTTTGTGTTCTTGAATGCCCGGCTGAAGCGATTTCGCCTGAGTCACCAGACTTGTTGAAATGGGTTGAAATCAATCGTGAATATTCAAAAAAATGGCCGGTGATTACGAAGAAAAAAGATGCGCCAGCGGATGCAAAAGATTTCGACGGAATGAAGAATAAATTCGAAACACTTTTTGATCCACGTGCTTTTGTTGAGAAGAAATAAAACTCGATTAAGAAAAAATCAGCAGAGGCAAAAAACACTCAGCGATCTTTTGCTTTTTGCGGAGCAAATTCTGAAGAAACAGAGAATTTTTTAAATCTTAATTCCGCGTAAAAATTCTTCCAGAGGCATCGCTTTCTTTCCTTGGCGCTGTAAGATTAGAGGTCTTATTATTCCTTGCCCACACTGAATTGAGAAATCACTTTCTGAAATTTCTCCCACTGCTTTTTCGCAAGAATTTTTGTCCAGAATTTCTGCTGAAAATATTTTTATCTTCTCTTCTTTAAACATGAAAGAAGCGCCAAGAGAGCCACTTAATCCACGGATGTGGCAATCAATTTCTTCGGCAGATTTTTTCCAGTCAATTTCGCATTCAGACTTTTCGAGTTTTTTGGCGTAAGTGAGTCCGGCCTCGTCTTGTTTGATTCCGTGCAAATTTCCTTTTAAAGATTTAACCAAAAGCTCTGCGCCGATTTCTGAAAATTCTTTTTCTAATTCAGCGTAAGTTTCTTTTCCAGAAAGCTTGTAATCGAGCTTTGCAACGATTTCACCACTGTCTAAACCCTTGTCCATTTTAATCACGCAAACTGCCGTTTCTTTGTCACCAGCCATAATTGTACGCTGAATTGGCGCAGCTCCACGCCATCTTGGAAGAAGAGAGGGGTGAATGTTGAAGCAGCCTAATTTTGTACCGTCGAGAATCTCTTGCGGCAGAATTAATCCGTAAGCAACGACTACTGCGGCGTCAGCATTGAAGCTAGAAAATTCTTTCTGCACCGCTGCATCGCGTAAAGTTTTTGGCGTGATTATTTTTAAACCATTTTGCAGTGCCAAATTATGAATTGGCGAATTTTGTAATTTATGCCCGCGACCACCGATTTGTGGCTCTCGGCTGTAGACAGCAACAATTTCAAATTTAGGATCGTTATTCTGTTGGGCGAGTAACTTTTTTAAAGTTGGACAAGCAAACTCAGGCGTGCCCATGAAGATTATTTTCATTAAATGTTGGTTAGAAAAAAATTATTTTTACTCGGGATTTTTGTTGTGATCACGGTCACATTTTGTGATTTGTTAAGCAAGCAACTGATCTTTTCTCTCTTAGAGCAACAAGGCTCAATCAATCCTGAAATTCAAATCTTCAGCTTTTTTTCGCTGGTAAAAGTTTTGAATCACGGTGTGAGTTTTGGCATGTTTAGCAATCTTGAAAACAGCCAAATTATTTTTTCTTGCTTGCAAGGTGGGATTGCGTTGGTGCTTTTTTTCTGGCTTTACCGCAATGAAAAATTGCATTTTGCTTGGGCTCTTGGTCTGATTATTGGCGGGGCTTTTGGTAATGTGATTGACCGAATTCAGAATGGCGCAGTCGCTGACTTTTTGGATTTTCATATTTCTACTTACCATTGGCCAGCCTTTAATTTAGCTGACTCATGTATATTCATCGGAGTCGCAATTTTACTTTTAGACGATCTTCTATGTTCAAAAAAATCCTAATTTTATTTTTAGTTTTTGGCGGATTTTCTTGTGCTAAAGATAAGGATGATCCCTTAATAATGCCGCCGAATTTTGCCGAAATGCCCGACCCAAATAATCCCGAAAAACCTACAACCGAGCAAAGCGAAGAAAGCGTCGCTCGCTTGAAGGAGCTTTTGCTGCAGAGCAACGAGTAATTTTTATCCCTTCGTCGGTCGATCAGAATTGAGACTTCTTGAGCTTCAACTCAACAGATCTCGAATCTGTTCAACCGACGTAAACAATTAATTTTTAAACAACATGTTCATTTCTCAAGCCTTCGCACAAGAAGCTGCAGCTGCAGCTCCACAATCTTTTTCTTTCGCAAGTTTCGTTCCGCTAATTGCAATTTTTGCGATTTTTTACTTCCTTATTATTCGTCCGCAAAGCAAGAAAATGAAAGACCATCAAGAGCTGGTGAATAACCTAAAAACTGGAAACAAAGTTGTGACCAACGGTGGAATTATTGGCGTGGTGAAAGAAGTTCTGGTTAAAGAAAATCAAGTTGAAATCGAAATTGCTGAAGGCGTTCGTGTAAAAATTATGAAAAATTACGTCTCTGATTTCGTTCAAGAAGAAAACAAAAAAACTAAGTAAAAAATGCTTCATTTCTCCAAAGCCAAAATTCTTTTTATTTCGTTAATCTGTCTTGCCTCGATCATTTATGCGGCTCCATCAATGTTGATTGGAAGTGACGAATCTTTCGTTCAGAAAATTTTGCCGCAGCAAAAAGTTAATCTTGGTCTCGATTTACGCGGCGGATCGCAGCTGATGCTTGAGGTGGATTTTGATTACTACGTTAAAGAACAGCTCACAAATTTGCGCGACGAAATAAAAAATTCTTTTCGTGATGAATTTGTGCGGGTAGTGCCAGAGCTAGCTGGCAGTAAAATTATTTTTACTCTTACTGACGAAGAGCAGAAAAAATTGGCGAAGAAATTAATTAAAAAACTTAGCGGAAATGTTGAGGTTGCTGAAAATTCTGGTCAGTTTCAGGTTTATTTTTCTGACGCAGAATTGGTGGTGATTAAACAAAATCTGATCAAGCAATCGATTGAAATTATTCGTCGTCGGATTGACGAAAATGGTACAAAAGAACCAACGATTCAGGCGCAAGGTGAAGACAGAATTTTGCTGCAAGTTCCAGGAATTGAAAATTCTTCTGAGCTTAAATCTCTGCTTGGAAAAACCGCGAAAATGACTTTTCATTTCTTAGCCGAAAATAACGCGGAACAAGATGTAATGCGTTTGTTTGATTACGAAAATCGTCAATATCCAGTTAGGAAGGAAGTGGTTTTAAGTGGTGATTTGCTTACCGATGCCAACCCAACTTACCACGAAGGAATGCCGGCGGTGAATTTTCGTTTTAACGCCATTGGTTCACGTAAATTTGCGCAAATCACCAAAGATAATGTTGGTAAAATTTTGGCAATTGTGCTCGACGGAAAAGTGGTTACTGCGCCTAAAATTAACGGCGTAATCAATCAAGGCTCAGGAGTAATTTCAGGAAATTTCACCACAAAAGAAGCGAGTGAAGTAGCACTTCTACTCAGAGCTGGCGCCCTGCCAACGCCCCTTAAAGTTGTTGAAGAAAGAACTGTTGGCCCTTCGCTTGGGCTCGATTCAATCAATAGCGGCAAGCTCTCAGTGCTTGTTGCCGTTGCTTTCATTGGCAGCTTTATGCTTTTGTTCTACGGATTTTTTGGCTTACTTGCCAACGTCGCAATGCTAATAAATATTGCGATCATCATTGCCGTTCTAGCCGCGATTGGCGCGACTTTAACATTACCAGGAATTGCTGGAATTGTGTTAACAATGGGCATGTCAGTTGATGCCAATGTGTTAATTTTTGAGCGCATCAAGGAAGAATTGCGTGAGAAAAAAGCTGTGCTTGCTTCAATCGAGCTCGGCTTCAATCAGGCTTTCCGCACAATTATAGATTCGAATTTAACGACGCTAATAGTCGCCTTTTTCCTTTATCTTTTTGGCAACGGTCCAGTGAAGGGTTTTGCGGTAACACTTTCAATCGGCATTCTCTCTTCAATGTTTTCGGCGATTATTTTAACGCGAATGCTGATTGCGATTTGGTTGAAAAAAGTGAGACCGAAGAAACTTAATTTGATTTAATTAGGGGGATCCACCCTGAGCTCGTCGAGGGGTGTGCATGCTTCGACAATCTCAGGCTGACTACGGTTAATGAAGCACGTAAAACTACTTTTCCCATTGCTGCTTTTTTTCTCTTCAAACTCCTTTGCTGTGCCAATGGGAGGAAAAGTTAAGTCTGATCCAAACGCGCAAACAATTTTAAAAGCTGACGAAATTGACGGCGACCGAGTTCGTAATATTATGACCGCTAGCGGCAATGTTGAAGTTACTCGCGATGGTTCGGTTGTTTACGCCGATCAAATCATTTACGACAAGGGTGGGGCGAAGATCCGCGCCATTGGTAATGTGCGCGTTAAAAATCTCGAAATCGGTAATATGCTCGCCAAAGAAGCTGAGATGAAGGATGATTTTAGTAAGGGCACTTTCCTTGAAAGCAGAATATTCTTTAACGACGGCTCCTATCTTTTTGCTTCACGCATGGAACGCGAAGATCCAATGACTACAACACTGTACAGCTCAGTTTTTTCAATTTGTCCGAATGAAGAAGTTAGCAAAGACAATAGGCTTGCAGGAAAGACCTGGGACTTCGCTTCGCTCAAATCGAGCAAAACAGTAATCGACCGCAAAGAGGGTAAAATCAGGGGAAAACACAGTATTTTCAAAATTTACAACGTGCCGATTTTTTATACTCCTTATTCCAGCATCGCGATGCCGAGCAAAGAAAAGGAATCTGGCTTTTTGCATCCTTCTTACAATCGCACGACGAATTTTGGTATTGGCTTCAAAACTCCTTACTACGTCAACATCGCGCCAAATATGGATTTGACGATAACGCCGCAACTCTATCCAACTAACAACCAATTCATCCTTTTAAATGATTTTCGTCACCTAACAACTTACGGTGATTACAAAATAAATCTCGAAGTTGCGAATAATAAAGTAGTCAACACCAACAACCTTACAGTCGTAAAACGTACCACTGACAAATATCGCGGAAGCCTTGTTGGTAGAGGCAGATTTGACTTTACCACCAATACTGGGGCTGAATTCAACATCAACACAATTTCCGATCGTGACTACATGCGCGACTACCACATGAGTTACTTAGCTTACACCGCTTCAACAGCTAATGTAGATTACATCAAAGGGCGGGATTACTACGCGATTAAAACAGTAAGAGTGCAAGAACTTGAAAATACAACTTACCAAGACGCCGCGCCATTTGTGCTGCCATCGCTTGATTCTCACGTTGAAACTAAGCCGAGATTTTACAAAGAAAAATTTGCACTGACTTCAAACATTACTAATCTTTACCGCAAAGATGGTCTTGAATACCGACGCGCCACGACGATCCCGGAAGCTATATTGCCATTTAATTTTGGCGGAAATTTATTCACACTTAATTCCAAGGTGCAGGGCGATTTTTATTGGCTTGAAGACAATTTCAAAAATACACCGCAGACTAGTTACTACGAACCCGTGCAAACCAATTACAAGCCGGAACTCTCAGCGAATTGGCGTCTGCCACTGATCAAAAAATATGAAAAAAATACTTTGTTGGTTGAGCCAATGGCAAGTTTGGTAATGAGTTCCTACAAAAAAGATGCGAGCAAAATACCGAATGAAGACAGTAACAATTCCGAACTTACGGTCAGTAATCTTTTTACCTCAGATCGGATTTATGGTTTTGATCGCAACGAGGCGGGGCAGCGCACCAGCTATGGCGTTAAATCATCTCTGTTTAATAAGTTTGGTGAATTTGGTTTAACTGTTGGGCAAAGTTACCGAATTGTTGATCGCGTTCAAGACGTCTCGATTCGCGGTTTCTCAGATAATAATCGTTCGAATTACATTGGTCAGGCGATGTATAGGGCGAAGAAATATTTTATTCTGACTTACGCTTTTCAGCTCAATGAATCTAATTTTAAAAATGACGTCAACCAACTTACCGCTAGCTTGCAACTGAGTCGCCTTACATTTTCTACTGACTATTTGTTGTTGCGTAAGAGCGCACAAAACGCAACACAACGCGAACAAGTTAGCATCACTTCTTCAATTAAATTATCAGATCTTTGGAAGACGAAATTAGTCGCGATCAAAGATTTGGTAACTGATCGCATGCTCTCGCGCGGAGTTACAATTTACCGCGACGGTTGCTGCACATTATTTAGTTTTTCAATGGTTGAAAGCAGTCCAATTAATCTTACTAAACCACAACGAACGTTTAGTTTTTTGATTACGTTTAGAAATTTGTAAGAAATTTTTCCGCCGGTCTAGCGAAGTTGAGATCAAGAAAAATTCACTACCGAACTTAAATCCGGCCTCAACTTTTCTCGAAGGGCGGTGTTTTTTAAACTGAGCGCAATTCAACTACTCGATCTGCTTTTTTCGCCAACTCTAAATTGTGCGTAACCACCAAGCACCCAATTTTGTGATTCTTCACTAAATCTCTAAGCAGAGTAAAAATTTTCTCCGATAATTCTAAATCAAGATTTCCCGTCGGTTCGTCGGCAAGAATTAATTTTGGTTTGCCGACAATTGCGCGCGCTATTGCCACTCGCTGTTGTTGACCACCTGACAATTGCGCTGGTTTGTGATTTAAACGATCAGCCAAATCAACTTCCTGCAAAGTTTTTGTCGCTGCTGCAAATGCCTCTTCGCGGCTTTTCCCCTGAATTAACAAAGGCAGAGCAACATTTTCCAAAGCAGAAAATTCCGGCAGTAAATGGTGAAATTGATAAACGAATCCGAGGTGATTTTTGCGAAGCTCGGTTCGTGTTTTGTCATCAGCCCTTGAGGCATCAATGCCATTAATCCACACCTCTCCGGAAGTCGGAGAATCGAGTAATCCTGCGATTTGTAACAAGGTAGTTTTTCCTGATCCCGAAGGGCCAGTGAGCGCGACTAATTCAGCTTCTTTAATTTCTAAATTTATTTCACCAATCGCGGTAATTTTTTGATCAGCTTGAAAGAAATTTTTGGTGACGTTAATTAGTTTTAGAACCATTTGTTTTTTTTGCAGTGTGTTGAAGTATGACTGGACCCCCGCTTAGACAGGGGTCCAGGAGGAGTTTAAGAAAAGCGTGTAACTTTTATTTATTTCTTCTTTTTTCTCTTTTTTGGCCCGTCTTCATCCTCGTCATCGCCGAAATCATCATCTTCTTCTGATTCTTCATCTTCATTTTCTTCTTCGTCTTCGTCGTCTTCCTTAGGTTTCTTTTCGTCTAAATCAAAATCATCGAAATCGTCTTTTTGTGTAGATCTTTGTTCGCCAGTTAATTTGTCTTTTGCGGTAATAACAATCTTGTCTTTCGCTTCCTCGAAATCGATTTTATAAATCGCTGCATATTCACTAGTTAAGCGGTAAATGGCAGTTTCGTAAATGATTCTTTCTGAGTAAGATCTTTCAGAGTCTTCAATGTCACGAGTTAAATCACGAATTACTTCGGCGAGCAAAATAATGTCGCCAGAATTAATTTTTGTTTCGTATTCTTGAGCGCGACGCGACCACATTCCTTTCAGTTTTTTGATTCCGCTACGCAGGATTACAAAGACCTCATCCATTTCTTGTTTTAAAACCAAATGGCGCAGACCAATTTTTTTGACGCTGCCAGCGGGGATTTTAATCGTTAATCTTTCGCGCTCGAAGGTCATTAAGTAGCAGCTGAAATTCTGTCCGTTAATTACGGTTTTTTCGATTCCAGAAATTTTGCCTACTCCATGTGAAGGGTAGATTGCGTAGTCGCCAACTTTAAAATTAAGTTTTAAACCCTCTTCTGATCTACGAATGACAATTGCCTTTTTTGCTCCTTCAAACTTTCTGCTGTCGTAAGGTCTGAAAGCAGGAGCTTCAGGTTCTCCTTTAGCTGGAGCTGGTTTTTTTTCTGTTGAACCGCGAGCTAAAATTGCTTTTACCAAAGAGTTTTTTTCAGCTTTTGTAACTGGCTTGGGGATGAATTCTTGCTTTGCTCCTTTCTTCTTTTTTACTTCTTTTTTGTTTGGGGTTGGCTTCTTGGGAGTTAGTTTAGCGGGAGTTGACTTCGCGGGAGTTAGCTTCACAACCTTCTTCATCGGCACAATTTTCTTTGCTAAAATCTTTTTCTCAGGAGATTTTTTTTTCGGAACTTTTGTAATTTTTTTAACTGGAATTTTCTTGGCAGGATCTTTTTTAACCAGCGCCTTTTTTACTGGCGCCTTTTTCACTGGCGCCTTTTTCACTAGTGTTTTTTTGACTGGAAGTTTTTTCACTGGTGCTTTTTTCACCGGTGTTTTCTTCACTATTTTTTTTTGGCTTTTTTTCGCCAAAAGAACTTTTTTATTTTTTTTTGCTGGCATGTTTTTGTAAAAAAATTTTAAGATTTGCGTAACTTTAAAACGACCTTCTGCTCAATCAATTCAAGTTTTCTGAAAAAGACTCCTAAAAAATTAAAAAAATTTGACTGGCAGAAATTTGCTGCACGCGTCGACAAAATAATTGAACACCGTCTCTTCAAGCCTGTTGCCAGCTCGATTGTGACTAGTTTCGTGCTGTTTAACGGCTTGCAATATTTGTTCAATTCAATCGCTGATTACCGCGAAGTGCGGGAAAAAAAATTACGCGAAACGCCGATTAAAATTAATCTCTCCACCCTTGAAAGTAAGTTTAATCTTGCCGAAGACCAAATCGCTGAGCACCACATTAAATCAGGCGAGACAATGTCGCAGATTCTTACTGAGCTTGGTGCGGTAGAGCAAGATGTTTCAGCAATTCTTGTTGCAATGAAGCCAGTTTTCGCCCCAAACAGAATTACCGCTGGCGACGAAATTCTTGTAAAATACCGCGTCAAAATCGGTTACGACACGAACAAAGCCGTTGATCGACACGTGACCGTTACCAACATTGTAATTTCACCTTCACCAACAGAGCGAATCACAATTTCGCGCAATCAAGACAACTCTTACGCTGCAAAAAAATCTGAAATTAAACTTAAGCGCTACGTCTCAAAATATTTCGGCGTAATTAAAAATAGTCTGTTCGAAGACGGAATCACCTCTGGGATATCACCCAACACAATGATGAACATGATTAACCTCTACGGTTACGACGTCGACTTTCAGCGCGACATTCACGACGGCGACAAATTCGAAATGCTTGTCGAAAGTTTTTACGACGAGAGTGGCAAAAAAATTAAAGACGGCAACGTGCTTTTCTCTTCGTTAATTTTAGACAAGCGTCCAATCGAGATCTACTCTCACAAGATTGGAGGCCAGATTGAATATTTCGACGGCAAAGGAAATTCAGTGCGTAAATCTTTACTTCGTACCCCAATTAACGGCGCGCGAATTTCTTCAGGATTTGGTCTGCGTCGTCACCCGGTTCTTGGTTATTCAAAAATGCACAAGGGAACAGATTTCGCCGCGCCAAGTGGCACGCCAATTTTTGCTGCTGGCTCCGGGGTAATTACTTACTACGGCGTTAAAGGTGGTTACGGAAATTACACGCAAATTCGTCACAACGCCGAATACTCTACCGCCTACGGCCACGCCAGTCGTTTTAACAAAAAATTCCGCGTTGGTTCAAAAGTTAAGCAAGGCGACGTGATTGCTTACGTTGGTACAACGGGTCGTTCAACCGGTCCGCATCTTCACTTCGAAGTTCTTGTTAAAGGCGTGCAGGTCAATCCAGCGAAAGTGAAGGCGACCTCAGGATTACGTCTTAGCGGCAAAGAGTTAAAGGGTTTTCAAGCAACAAAGGCCGAGATTGACGGTTACCGTAAAAATGTTCCGAATCAGATTAAGCGCTAGAAATGAAAATTCTAAACACCCTCTTTAACTACAAAAAATCGACGAGCGAC
>CAMBES010000018.1 GCA_945865855.1 Rhizobium sp. Q54
AAGCGCGGACTCAGGAACAAAGCGATGCAAACCCAGGCGCGAGTTGTCTTCGAGCGTAGTCGAAAAAGACGAGTCTAAAACTTCTGTGGAATTAAAGCCTAAGTTGGTTGAAGCATTAGATTTTATTGCAGTCGTAGAGATAAAATGAGTCGCGTTTGAAGATTCTAAATTGAATGACGAAAGATTTTCTGCGCTGCTACTTTGATTAATGGCGTTAATGAATCTGCTGAGATCTATGTTGATGATGCCAGTTTCGGCTAGAGTGTAGGTGTCGATTTTGTTGATGGTGGTGGTAGCGAATTGTTGCGATGCGGGATTTACTGAAGAGTTTTGTGCGACGTTATTTCCGTTGAGGAAGGATGAGGTTTTATTGGCGTTGTTTTGGGTAATTTTTAGAGAACCGCCGGATTTGATGAAGGCGGGATAGGATTCGGAGGTGTAGGCTGCTCCTTTTGGTTTGTAAGTAGTGATCCAAGCTGTATGTCCTTGGTCAACCCAATTATTGTGAACGTTCCGATAGGCTTCAAAAAAATTTGAGATATTGCTGAGATTGGCAGAGTTAATTTCGATATTTTTTACAGCAGAGATGTTCGCAGAATTATTGTTTAGATTACTGAGATCTAGATTGAGACTACCTCCAGAAATAATGCCAGAATCTGTCCCGACATTTCCACTGAATGAAGCGGTGTAACTGGTGCTGTAGTGATTTCGATGACCATACCAACCAAGATACCAATTGTACAAAACATAACTTTGCACCTTCATCGCACTTCTCTGATTAGCGAGTGTCACCGCCTTGATGATGATGTCGCCATTGTAGGTCTCTAATCTTCCTGAGATATTCTGAATCAGATTAGTTTTATTCTGCTTCGCATCAGATGAGCTATTTTTTTGGATGGTAAGGTTGCGATTAGCGTAGATGTCAGCTTGGTTATTTATGAGAGAATTGGTGACGTTAAACGTGGCATCATTCCCGCTCCAAATCAGCGCAGTTGAATTATTGCTCAGATTGTTGGTGATGTTGGTCGTAATATTATTTGCAGCAGAGATTTCTCCGAAGTTATTTAGGTTATTTGAGTTAAAGGCGATGTTGTTTTCTGCGGTGAGAAATGAGCTTGAGTTGAAGTTATTAAATGCGCCAACTGTCGCATTAATTAAGAGATCGTTTCCGCTTTGGATTTTATTGTAATTATTAACATCGCTAATGTTGGAAGTAAGAGTGACGTCTTCATTAGCCTGAAGGGTTCCATAATTATTTATCGCCCCCTTGGCGATCAAATTAATGTAGGTTCCAGCGGTGAGTTTAATGTTGGAATTATTGCCGTTGCTGATTCCATTATTAATAGTTCCTGAAGCGGTATTTCCGCTAGCATTAAGCTTGATGTAATCAGACGCGGTGACACTTCCTTGGTTAGTGATGTTGCTCGCGGTGATGTCGATGTTACTCGCGGTAACTTCTCCAGTAATCCTGTAATCGAGATTTCCCAGATTTAAAAGAATCGCCGCAGTCGAGATGAAGCTGCCTGAGTCATTTGAGAGGGCAACGCTAGTATTGTTTAGCGCACTCAGACTCGTTGATTTCGCGGCGATAATTCCGGAATTATTATTTAGACTGTCGGTTTTAAGAGTGATGTTGCCACCGGCTGAGACCAAGCCGGAAGTAATTAGCGAGGTTCCTGGTTTAGTGTTCTGATTAAAGATGCTGGCTCCAGTAATCGCTAAATTTCCGCTCGCGATAATTAAGGAATTTGGCGAGTTGGTGAATGAGACGGAGTTGCTCGTGAAGTCTTTTCCGCTCTGCATGGTGGAAGAGTTAGTGATGCTGTTCTTAGCAACAATCTCTAGGTCATTACTCGCAGCAATATTTCCAGAATTTGTCAGATTGCTCAGACCTAAATTCAAATCGCCGCCCGATTTAATGTCGCTTGAATTTGTAAGATTCTCCGCAGTGATTTTAAGATTTTTACCGCTAAGAATTTGATTGGAATTGGTGATGTTTGAGCTGCTGCTAAGAGTAAGATCATTAGAAGAGTTGATGCTGCCAGAGTTAGTGAGCAAGTCGTTTAGAGTGAGAGTTAAATCATCCTCAGAAAAAATCTCACCGCCGTTATTTGTTGTCGCAGAGAAGAGATTTAGTTTGGAATTTCCAAGAATATTTCCGGCATTTACGAGAGAATTATTGGCGGTGATTTGCGCATCTTCCGTTGCAAAAATTGTCGCATTTGATTGATTTATTATTGTATCGGCATTGATGTTTGCAGAGCCAAATGACTTGATTGCGCCAGAGTTGGTTAAATTTTTACTTGCTAAATATTGGCTTTGAGCGCTTTGGAAATTTCCAGAATTATTAACCGAGCTAACCGCAGAAATTGTTAGCTCATTCAGCGCCAAAATATCGCCGAAATTTGTGAGATTATTACTTGTGATACTAAGATTTTTTTGTGCACCTAATTCACCGTAATTTTGTAAATTACTGCCAATGGTCAGAGTAAGAGATTCTGCGAGAGAAGAGATTGTGGCATCTAAATTATTTACAAGATTACTCGCTGTGATTTGCAGCGTTCCGCCAGAAAGAATATTATTCGAGTTGGTGATTTCTGTGCTGGTGATTGTAAGGTTGGAAGTGGCAGAAATTTCACCGCTATTGGTTAGATTATCGCTTGTCAGTTGTTGATTTTTTGTGGAATAAATTACTCCAGAATTATTGAAGAGATTCGCATTTATCTTTAAATCATTTGCTGAGTTTATCTCGCCAGAATTTTCTAAATCTCTTAAGAGCGTAAGGGTTAGAGATTCAGACAAAGAGGCGATGGCGCCAGATGCAGAATTGTTGAGAGAGCTTCCAAAAATAATTAGATCAGAATCTGAAAGGATTTTATTCGAGTTGGTGATTGCTGAAGTGCCGGTAATTGCCAGATCAGCAAGCGCAGAAATTTCTCCGAAATTAATAAGTGAATCACTCAAATTAAGAGTGAGTTTTTTTGCGGAATAAATTGAAGAATTCTCTGAGTTGCTGATGGAAGAAAGATTGAAGATGGAATTATTGCCAGATTGAATCTCGCCTGAATTTACTAGGTTATTGGCGGTTAGTTGCTGGTCGTTAGTCGTAAGAATTTTTCCAGAATTATTTAAGGAATTTACGATTGTTAGAGCGAGGTTGTTGGCGGAAATTTCTCCGGAATTTATCAAACTATTAGCGGTGAGCTTTTGGCTGTTGGCAGAAGAGATTAATCCAGAATTTGTGAGCAATCCCGCCAGAATGATTGCGTAATCTTCTGGAGAAAAAATTGTGCCGGAGTTGTTCAAATTTTGCCCTGAGATGCTAAGAGAATTTTCTCCGTAGATCTCGCCAGAATTTGTTAGAGAATCGGTGGTAAGGGATAGGTGTTTAGTGGTGAAGGAGCCAGAGTTGGCTAAGTTTGTGGTGGTTATTTGCTGATTATCAGTGGAATAGATTGTGCCAAAATTCATTAGCTCATCGCTAGATATTTTTATTTCTTTGTCGGAAGAAATAATTCCGACATTAGAGATGTTTGATTCTGTGTTAATTATGAGATTATTGGCAGAATAAAATGTGGCATCGACCTGATTCAAAAATTCTTCGCTAATTTCGAGGGTAGTATCACCAAAGATTTTGATTATTCCGGAATTGGTCAGACTGCTCAGGTTAAAGTTGGCATCACCTATCGATTGGATCGCGCCAGAATTTGTTAAGGCGTTAGATATTAAGTTTAAGGAATCGGAGGAAGAAATTAGACCAGAATTGTTCAGAACAGTGGTTAGTAATTGCTGGTTATTAGCGGAGTAGAGCTTGCCCGAGCTGGTTAATCCCCCATAGGCAATGACTCTTAAATCTTGATTCGAGTAAATATCTCCAGAATTGGCAAAGCTATCCGAAGCAGTAACAGAGAGTATTTGTAGGGCGCTGTTTGAAGTGATGTTTCCAGAATTAGTGAAGTCTTTAACTGTTAATCCGTCGACAAGATAATCAAAATAAATGTCTCCAGAGTTGTTGAAGTAATCAGTGTTTACGGCGAGAGATTTGTTCGATTTAATGGAGCCTGAATTAGTTAGAGATTGGCTTTTTGCAGACAGATCAATCGCTGCATTTATCTCTCCCAAATTTTCTAAATCATTTGCAAGTGTAAGAGCTAAGGATTTTGTGAGTGATGAGATGATGCCAGATGAGTCATTGCTGAGGTTGGTTGCGGAAATATTTAGATCTTCGTTTGCGAGGATTTTATTTGAGTTAGTGATTGATGATGCACTGGTGATTGAAAGATTTTTAGCGGAGATTTCTGAGAAGTTGTTTAGGTTATTAGAGCTGAGTTGTAGGTTGTTTTCTGAGGAGATTAATCCAGAGTTGGTAAGCAATCCGGTTAAAGTAACCGCGTAATCTTCTGGAGAGAAAATTGTGCCAGAATTACTTAGGTTTGTGCTGGCGATGTTGAGATAATCTGCGCCGTAGATTAGGCTGGAGTTGTTTAGGCTGTTGGCGTTAAGGGATAAGTTGCTAGCGGTAAGGAAGCCGAGATTCTTTAGTTCATCAGAAGAAATTGTGAGAGTTGGAGAAGTAATTTTTGCAGAGGTGGAAAGGGATTCGATCTTCTGCGTAGATTTAAGATCAACCTCAGTTCCTGCCGTGATGTTAGCGTAGTAAACATCACCATTTGCATCGATTTGAACTTTATTTCCAGCGAGTATTTCTGCGGCCATGTTAACTCCGAGGCCTTCTTTGGTGGCGATTAGGAAGATTCTTCCTGATTGAATTTTAGCGAAATTTGAAGCATCAATCGCGAAGAGTGGGGTGTTGCTTGCGATTGGGGTGGAGGATGGATTTTGGGTGATTAGCTTTGTGGCGTAGTCATATTTACCATCTCCAGTTTTAATGGTAAGATCACCCGTTTCTGATCCGTAGATGATCGAGATTAACTTTATTCCTGAGGCGATGATGTCGGTTGCGTTTGTGGTTGTGGCGTCGAGGCCTAATCCAGAAATTGTAATGATTGGGATGTTTAGCTGAGTATTCGCATTTTCTGAGAGGTTGAATTCTAGATTTCCATTTGAGTCAAATTCGCTTTTACCGCCGATGATTCCAAGACGAGAGACATTAATAAAGCCGCAGCCAGCGCAGCTTATTCCGTTCGGATTGGCGATGATGAGATCAGCTCTACCTCCGGCTATTTCCACGTAGCCAAGGAGCTGGGAGATATTATTAGAAGTTACTTCGTTCAAAATTATCGAAGCAGATCCAGAATTTAGATTGGGGTTGGCAGTAACTAAGCCACCAATTTGGGTTGAAACGACATCAGTTGCAGCGCCACTAAAATTGTTAAGTATCTGTCCAGAAGTGTTAACGTTATAATCATTAAATTTATTGTGTGAAAGGCCTGAGGAGTTAGGCGCAGCGATGTTTACTTGATCAATCCCGGAAGCAGTTTGAGTGACAAAAGTTGAGGTAGTTCCATCTGGAGTAATCGGCAAATCCGCGTAGGCGTATCCGATCAAAAGAAACTGACTAGAAAGCAAGGTAATGATAGCGATGAATGAGGCAATGCGGTGAGGCATCTGGTGTTGGGTTTATTTTGTGACTAGCGAAGAGGTGAACTAGGAAAAAAGTTTAAGTTAAAAAAAGTTGCAAGAAGAAATTTTAACTACTCTCGAAAAGAATGTAGTTCAAGCAAAGTAGAAACCGGCAAAGATGAAGCATCTTGTGCGTCGACAAATCCAATCGAGAGGAACTGACTAAAAAGAAAAAAAACTAAAGTGAGGTAGAAGGAAATGCGGCGAAGCATCTGAGGAAGTGGGTTTATTTTGTTGGTGGAAAAGTGAGGCGGAGAAGAAACTAAAAGTTAGGAAAAGTTGTAAGAGAGAATTTGTAAGAGTTTAGATTGAAGACGTTGAGACTTTACTGGATCCCCGCTTTCGCGGGGATGACGGGACGAGTATGTGCAACGCCACCCGCGCGTGCCAGTCTGGGGATGATGGGGTGAGTAAGTGCAAGGCCACCCGCGCGCGCCCATGCTGGTAATGACGGGACAAGTAGGTGCAACGCCACCCGCGTGCCAGTCTGGGGATGACGGGGTGAGTAAGTGCAACGTCATCCCCGCGCAGGCGGGGATCCAGGAAATCTATGCAGCGATCACAAAATCTTTCATCACCGTCTTTGTTCCGGTTTTTTCGAAAAAGATTTCGAGCTTAGGGCCGTCTGCGCCGATTACTTTTCCATAGCCAAATTTTTGGTGAAAAACTCGCTTGCCGATGGTTTCGTCTTTTTTTGTAGTAGCCCCTCCCCCCGAGTTCATCCTTGGCTGCGAAGCGGTCGAGGATCTCATAAAATTACCTCGAGACGACTGCTGATTGAATGATGTCGGGCGATGATTCTGTTGGTTGAAAGATGAGAAATGAATCTCCTCTGCCTCAACTTCATCCTGCGGCAATTCCCTCAGGAAGCGAGACGGCATCTGCATTTGCACGTCGCCGAAGATGTAGCGACTTTTTGCGTGCGACAAAATTAATTCCTTTTTTGCGCGCGTGATTGCGACATACATCAAGCGCCTTTCTTCTTCTAAGCCATTACGCTCTTCAATTGATTTTCCACTTGGAAATAATCCGTCTTCAAGACCAGGAACGAAGACTAAATCAAATTCTAAACCTTTGGCAGCATGCACTGTCATTACACTGACGGCGTCTTGAAGATTTTTATCGTCACGTGCTTCGATGAGAGAAGCATATTCTAAAAACTCAACCATCGTCGAAAAATCGCCGAGACTACTGATAAATTCTTCAATATTTTCCACGCGCCCTTGCGACTCGAGAGTGTTTTCTAATTTCCACATCGAGAGATAACCAGAGGCGGTGAGAACATATTTAGCAACCTCAGAGAGGCTTTCTGTGCCAATTTTTCTTTGCGTATTTTCAATGATTTCGATCAGGCTTTTTATGCCATTGCGCGCTTTTCCTTTGAGCGCTTCAGATTTTTTAATCGCCAAAAAAAGTGAAATTCCTTCTTGCTTAGATTGTTCACGAAGACTTGCGATTGCTGAATCGCCAACACCTCGCTTCGGAATATTAATAATTCTTGCGAGTGCCAAATCATCGTCAGGATTTGCACAAATTCTTAAGTAAGCGATGGCGTCGCGCACTTCCATCCGCTCATAAAATTTCATGCCACCAATAACTTTGTAAGGAATTGAATTGTGAATAAATGATTCTTCAAAAGGACGAGTTTGATAGCCTGCACGCACAAGAACCGCGGTTTCAGAAAGTTTGTATTTATTCGCCCGAACTGCCTGTGAAACCGCAGACGCCTCCATGCGGTCATCGGGAAATGTTAATAATTTGATCTTTTCGCCCTGCCCTTTGTCGGTCCAAAGGGTTTTGCCGTGACGTTCTTTATTGTTAGAAATTACTGAATCTGCTGCCTTCAAAATATTTGAGGTTGAGCGATAATTTTGTTCGAGGCGAATCACTTTCGCATTCGTAAAATCTTTTTCGAAACGAAGGATGTTAGCGATGTTCGCACCGCGCCAGCCGTAGATCGATTGATCATCATCGCCGACACAACAAATATTATTTTGCGCGTTGGTGAGGTTTAGAAGCCACTGATATTGCGAGTTGTTGGTGTCTTGATATTCGTCGACGAGAATGTAGCGGAATTTATCTTTGTAGTAAGCAACCACGTCCGGCGCGGCGCGGAAGATTTCAAGATTGTGCGAAAGTAGATCACCAAAATCCGTCGCATTCATCGCTTTGAGGCGAGATTGATACATCGAATAAACTTCTTTAAGTTTTGGCAAACCAACTTCAAAGCCAGCAGATTCAAGAGTTGATGGGCTCACCGCTTTATCCTTCAAACGCGAAATACGATTCAAATAAACCTTCGGCGCGAATTGTTTAATGTCGATATTGAAGTCGCCGAGAATGGTTTTGAGCAGGCGGGTTTGATCGTCATCGTCAATGATGGTGAAGTCTTGACGCAATCCAACGATCTCGGGATGACGACGCAAAATACGCGCCGCAACCCCGTGAAAAGTTCCCATCCAGAGATTATTCGCTTGCTCACCGATCACTTCACTAATTCGTTTCTTCATTTCCGCTGCGGCCTTATTAGTGAAGGTTACGGCAAGAATTTGATAAGGCGAAGCAAGTCCAGAATTTACGATGTTGATAACGCGAGAAGTCAAAACTTTTGTTTTACCAGTTCCAGCTCCAGCAAGGACTAGTAAAGGTCCATCGGTTGTATTAACAGCTTCGAGTTGCGGAGAGTTGAGAGTCATTGATTTTATAATTTTTCTGTCAGTCGAATATGCCATTTGAGATAACTCGAATACGCTGGTTGAGCGAAGTCGAAGACGCTGGTTGAGCGAAGTCGAAACCAAGTCTCTAGCTATTAACTTGGTTTCGACTTCGCTCAACCGGCGTATTCGAGTTAGCTCAAATGGCATCTCATTTCGATCAGTGGAAAAAATTTTTAATATTTTTCCGGATGAAATACCTGAAGAGGTCTGGCATTAGATTTAGCAAAAATTGCCGATTTGATGATTGTGTTCATTTGTTCTTTTGAAATTTTTGTCGGTGTTTTCATCACATACCACTTAACCCCTTCTTTGCATGGAGGAGTAGTGAGTGAGCCATCATAGAAAAATACTTTATCGCTCGTTTTAATAAATTTTATTGGATTGATTCTTCCCTCTCTTTCTTTGCTTGCGAGAAAATTTATTAGACTAGTGAAGTCAGAATTTTCGTCACCAACTTCAAGCAAAACCGCAACAACTAAACCCTGCTCATCTTCACTTTTGTGATAAAGTTGCATCTCTAAAGAATGCTGATTGCCATCAATAAAATGCTCGCTTGGATGATGAAAAACAATTGAGTGTAACCAATATTTTTTCTTGCCGCGTAACAAAAAATTCTCGCCATCAAAATTAATATTTTGGACGTAATTTTTTTTCTCTTTCTCAGCGTCAGAAATTTGGTAAGAAAATTTTAAATCGCTTTCGATGAACTTATCTTCGATATTAATCGGCGATTGATTGTAGCCGATTTTGCAGAATTTATTCTCATCGCGATCGCCCCAAGCTTCTGGATATTCGTAGCTCCACTCAGCTTTGCAGGAAAAAATGAATGCGAAAAAAATAAGAAAAAAATTTTTCATGAAGAGAACTTCCTTTGGATTGCAACCGTTAGAACAAAAATTCGCTGATCTGCTTAAACCACTTTTTGTGGGCAGTAAGAAAGAATTTATTTTGATCAATAATCTTACTAAAAACTGGTCAGATGTTATTGGAAAAAAATACGAAAAACTTTGCTATCCGCGATCAATCAAATTCGGAACAAAATCCCCCGGCTCAGAAAAAACTGCAACACTTACAATTGCAGTTTACAACTCTTCAGTAGGATTTTTTTTAGAAAGTAATTCAGAAATTATTCTTGAGAGAATAGCGGTTTTGTACGGATTTAAATCGGTGGCAAAAATCAGCATTAAGCAAGAGCCGAAAAATATCGACAACAACAAAGTCAGTGAGATCAAGCTTCCAGAAGCTCAAGAAAAGAACTTACAAGAAAAAATAAAAAAAATTTCTGATCAAAATTTGGCAGAAACTTTACAAAAATTGGGAAGAGAAATTTTTAAGAATTAATTCCTTTCTCTCTCAATTTTTTAAGATTTTAAAACAAAAAATTTCCCACTGAATCGATTTTTAAAGTATCCCCATCGCCAACAGCTCAACTTTAATTAGCAGTTCACAATGCAATGTTCGATTAAGTTGAGTATTCAGCCCACACAAAACCTGCAATTACAGTAAAAACGAAGAGCAAATTTATTTGTTTAATTTTTTAATTCTCTCCTCGCGCATTTTCGCAAAGTCATCTCCGGCATGGTAAGATGAACGAGTTAATGGACTCGCAGAAACCATCAAAAATCCTTTGCTATAAGCCATTTTTTTGTAGAGCTCGAACTCATCTGGATGAACGTAGCGATCTACTGGAGCGTGGCGCAAAGTCGGTCGAAGATATTGGCCGATAGTCAAAAAATCGATATCAGCGCAACGCATGTCGTCCATGACTTGCAGCACTTGCTCTTTCGTTTCACCAAGACCAACCATTAGGCCCGATTTTGTGAACATTGTTGGATCGATTTCTTTCACGCGCTTCAAAAGATGAAGGGAATGGAAATAGCGCGCACCTGGGCGTATCGTGGCGTAAAGACCTGGAACAGTTTCGATATTGTGATTAAAAACATCAGGCTTGGCAGCGACAACTTTTTCCATCGCGCCTTCTTTGCGTAAGAAATCCGGAGTTAAAATTTCGATTGTAGTGTTTGGAGACTTACGGCGCACTGCCTCAATACATTTCACAAATTGATCTGCGCCGCCGTCAGCAAGATCATCGCGATCAACGGAGGTAATCACGATATGCTTCAATCCAGAAACCTGCGCAACATCACCAACATTCTCTGGCTCATGCGGATTTACTGCGTCGGGACGACCAGTTTCGATATTACAAAATGAACAAGCGCGAGTACAAACCGATCCCAGAATCATCACCGTTGCATGCTTCTGCGCCCAGCATTCACCAATATTAGGACAAGCAGCTTCTTCGCAAACCGTGTGAAGTTTTTTCGAATTTAGTAACTCTTTGGTTTCGTAATAACCCTTCGATTGTGGCGCTTTCACGCGGATCCAATCTGGCTTGCGCTCCATTTTTTCTTTAGGAAAATTTTGTGCAAAGCCCTGTAAATCCTTATTATCTTTCTTGGCGATTTGCCCCGAGTCTTTTTTCTCTTCGCGTGTTTGCATGTTTTTATTTTTTGCGATTTTTACACGCCATTCCCGCAAAAATGGGAATTACGAGTAAAATTTACGACTTGAATTAATTTATTTTGTCTCACCAGTAACCACGTATTTAGTGATCTCAGCAATATTAGTAGAATGATCAGCCAAACGCTCAAAACTTTTAGCAATGAACATGATATTAATAATTTTTTCGAGCTGTTCTTTGGTAAAATTTCCCGGCTGTAAAATGCCAAAAAGGCGGGTGTAAATATTATCAATCTCGTCATCTTTCTTTAAAACCTCGTTGGCCTTCTGAATATTTTGATCACTAAAAGCGACGACCGAATCAAAAACCATTTGTTTCGACAGCAGAATCATTTCAAACAAAGATTTCTTCACGACGCCTTCAACCGACTCAAAACCGATACGATTAATCTTCTTAATTATTCCCTTCGCTTGATCTCCGACTCGCTCCAAATTTGAAGAAACTTTCAACGCAGAAACAATGAAACGCAAATCAACGGCCATCGGCTGACGCATTGCCAGCATTGCCGTTACCTTTCTTTCAACTAACAAATCAAGTGAGTTAATTTTGTAATCATGTGCAGTAATTTTTTCTAAAAATTCTGGGTGATGACTCGTGATCATTTCTGCAACCATGTCGATTGAAACCAAAACCATGTCAGCCATCTCAGAGAGAGTTCCGGCGATTGATTGCAAGTCTTTATCGTAAGATTTGACGGTATGTTCTTTGATGGTCATTGGATTTATGATTTAAGATTTCAGAATGTGCAGCACTCTAAAATCATAAATTTTATTAATGAAAAAAATCTTAGTCATTGGCTCTGGCGGCAGAGAGCACGCAATTTGCGAGCAATTTAAAAAATCACCCAAACTTGAGAAAATTTTTTGCTTACCCGGAAATGCCGGGATCAGCGAAATCGCAGAAATAGTCGATGAAATTAAGATTGATGAGCATCAAAAAATTATTGATTTCTGCCAAAAAAATAAAATTGATTTTGTTTTTGTTGGCCCTGAGCAGCCTTTAGTTGCAGGCCTTATTGATGATTTGGAAAAAGCCGGAATTCGCGCTTTTGGTCCAAATAAAAATGCTGCGCAGCTCGAGGGTTCAAAAATTTTCATGAAGAAAATTGCTGTCGATAATAACGTTCCAACTGCAATTTACGAAACTTTTACGGACGAAAAAAGCGCAATAGAATTCGCCGAAAAACTTGCTAAGGAATTTAAATTTCCCTGCGTTATTAAAACGGATGGACTAGCTGCTGGCAAGGGCGTAATCATTCCACAAAATTTCTCCGAAGCGGAAGAGGCGATCAAAGAAATCTTTGCTGGAAAATTCGGCGCAGCAGGAAACAAAATTATCATCGAAGAATTTTTAGATGGTTTTGAAGCGAGTTATTTTGTGCTTTGCGATGGAAAAAATTTTATCCCACTCGGCTTCGCTCATGATCACAAAAGAGTTGGAGATGGCGACACCGGTCCCAACACCGGCGGCATGGGAACCTATGCACCCTCGCCTTTCATCGATAAAAAATTGGAAGAAGAAATTATCGAAAAAATTATTCGACCAACTTTGCACGGAATTGAGTTTCGAGGAATTTTATTCGCTGGTCTGATGATCAGCAAAAATACCTTAGAACCATTGGTAAAACCCTTGCTAAAACCCTTGGCAAAACTTTTAGAATATAATGTGCGTTTTGGTGATCCAGAAACTCAGGTAATTTTACCAAGAATTAAAACTGATTTTATTGATTTAATCGAAGCGGCAATTGATGGCAGGCTTAGTGAAATCAAAGTCGAATTCGATGAAGAAAAAAAATTAGTTTGCGTGGTGATGTGCGCAAATGGCTATCCAGAAAATTACGAAAAAGGCACAGAAATTAAAAACTTAGATCTTATCACCGAAGCCAAAATTCTTCACGCCGGAACAATAAAAAAAGATGGCAAAATCCTTGCAAATGGCGGCCGCGTTCTAAACATCGTCGCTGAAGCAACATCCTTTTCAAACGCTCGTGACAAGGCTTACAAAGCTATCGCGAAAATTAATTGGAAAGAAGGGTTTTGTAGAAAAGACATTGCAGGAAGATTGCTTTAAAAAGCGGCAGTACGCAAAGCTTGACGGAGAATTTTGGCGGCATGAACTTCGTGCTCACTTCGCCAAAATCAACTTCCGCTACTTCGTGACTTCTATCTGTTTTTCAAAAAGGACCAACCAAAAAAGGAAAAATGAAAAAATACTTTGGCACTGACGGCATTCGCGGCACAGCAAATAAATTTCCAATGACTGCGGAAATCGCACTAAAAGTTGGTATGGCTGTAGGTGCAAAGTTTACTGATGGCGATCATCGTCATCGCGTGGTGATTGGAAAAGATACTAGACTTTCTGGTTACGTTATCGAACCAGCACTAACTGCTGGCCTTGCAGCTGTAGGCATGGATGTGTTTTTAGTTGGCCCTGTTCCAACTCCGGCAGTGTCAATGCTAACCCGCTCAATCCGTGCCGATATTGGCATTATGATCTCTGCCTCGCATAATCCTTATCATGATAATGGTATTAAAATTTTCACGCGTGACGGTCGCAAACTCAGCGATGAATTAGAAAAAGAAATAGAGGCATTAATCGATGGCGACGTCACGCAATTTCTTGCTAAATCCAAAAATCTTGGCCGCGTAAAAAGACTCGATGACGCTTCAAATCGCTACATCGAATTCGTTAAAAATTCTTTTCCAAAAGATAAAAGTCTAACTGGTCTTAAGATTGTCGTCGATTGCGCCAATGGCGCTGCTTACAACATCGCGCCAAAAATTTTCTGGGAACTTGGTGCAGAAGTCGTAGCGATCGGAATCGAACCAAATGGGTTTAACATTAACGAAAAATGTGGCTCAACTCATCCCGAAGCCTTGCGCCTAAAAGTTCTCGAAGAAAAAGCCGACATCGGAATTGCCTTAGACGGTGATGCCGATCGTCTTTTGATCGTCGATGAAAAAGGTCGCGCCATTGATGGAGATCAACTGATCGCCTTGATCGCCGAAAAATTACATGATAGCGGAAACCTTAAATCTGACACTGTCGTTATCACCCAAATGTCGAATTTGGCGCTCGAAAATTATTTGAATTACATCGGAGTTTCCACCATTCGTGCGCAAGTTGGCGATCGTTACGTCTTAGAAGAAATGCGCAAAAATGGCTGTAACTTCGGCGGCGAACAATCCGGCCACATCGTCATCTCCGACTATTCAACCACAGGTGATGGACTAGTTGCCGCTCTGCAAGTTTTAGCAATTTTATGCGAAACCAAAAAACCCGCGAGCGAACTTTTACACCTGTTTGAACCATTCCCACAAATTCTGAAAAACGTAAAATTCGACTCAAGCAAAGGCGACCCGATGCAAGATAAATCACTGCAAGATTTTATCGAAGAAAAGTCACAAGAACTTGGAAATGAAGGCCGAATCTTGGTGCGCAAATCAGGAACTGAAAGTTTGATTCGCGTGATGGCAGAAGGAAAAAATCAAAAACAAATCGAGAAAATAGTTAACGAGATCATCGCAAAAATTTAAGAAATTCCCCCATCATCCTTTACAAAAAAACACCCCCATTTGATTGGCGAAGATGGATAAATAGTTTTTGCCACTTCGATCAAAAACCCACCCGCAATAAATAGAGAAATTTAAGTCAAATCTTTTGAATTCGTAGTTCTTTAAGAAATAACTTCAGATCACGAAATTACACAGCTCGATCCGCCTCTCCCTTCTTTGCTAGCTCCTTTTTCATTACCGCCAAGACTTTTGCTAGACGGTGAAGATGCTATGCCCCTTGGAGCAATATCTTCTTCTGCTGCTG
>CAMBES010000019.1 GCA_945865855.1 Rhizobium sp. Q54
ATTCTCACCTTTTGCCATGCAGACTAAGGGGATTTTTATTTTTAATTCGGAAAAAACTTTTTGTGCCGCAGTCAGTTGTGGCTTGCCTCCGTCGATTATTATGAAGTCAGGAAAGCCGTCGTGAGTTTTGGAAAATCGACGCGTTAAAACTTCGCGCATCATTGCCGTGTCGTCGCGGCCGCCTTGCTCGAAACGAATATTAAATTTTCGATAACCACTTTTGATGAAGCCATCTAAACCTGCGGTAATCATGGCTCCGACGGCATTAGTTCCAGAGGTGTGGCTGTTGTCGTAAACCTCAATTCGCTGCGGAATTTTTGGTAGATAGAAAATTTTTTTCACTTCGATCAACAACTCTTTCGTATTTAAATTTTGTGAAATTTTCTGTTCAAGATTCTGAATTGTGATTTGGGACTGATCCTTGATCAAAGAGAGTTTGGGGCCTTTTTTTGGCGTTAGAATCGTAACTTTTTTTCCAGAAATTTTTTCTAAAAATCCTTCAAATAATTTTTTTTCAGCGAGCTCGTGATCCAATAAAATTAAATTCGGTGCCGTCTGCGAAAGGTAAAATTGTCCGAGAAATTCGGAGAGAGTTTTGTCTGCATCTTCGCTCTCAAAAAAATAGGGCTTCGCGCCAAAATTTTGTCCGCCGCGGAAAAATGAAATATAGATGCAAATCTTGTCACCAGAGGTTGCAAGAGTGATCGAATCAAAATCTTTTAGCTCTCCAACATTAATATTTTGCTTAACCTGAATCGCATTTAAAGCCTTGATTTGGTCTCTCGTTTGCGCCGCTTTTTCATATTCCTCTGACGCACTTAAACGCTGCATTTTTTGCGCTAAATTTTTTTGTACGGCGACAGATTTGCCGCTCAAAACATCAGAAACATTTTGTACAGAAACTTCGTATTCATCGCGCGATACTAGACCAACACAGGGTGCGGCGCATCTTTTAATTTGATATTCTAGGCAAGGTTTTTTGCGCGATTTAAAATCTGAATCAGAGCAATTGCGCAACAAAAAACTTTTACGCAGCAAATCAATCGTGTGATTAACGTCGTGAGTTGAGGCAAATGGACCAAAGTACGATCCGCCACCAACCTTGACTCCGCGGTATTTTGCAATGCGTGGAAATTGATGATCGGTAATTAAAATCTGTGCAAAAGTTTTGTCGTCGCGCAGCAAAATATTAAATTTTGGCTGAAATTTTTTAATGAGATTGTGCTCGAGTAAAAGGGCTTCTGCCTCACTTACAGTCTGGGTTGTTTCAATTTTTTCGACGAGAAAAACCATTCGCGCAATTCGCGCCGAGAGCTGATTTTCTTTGCCGTAACTCGCTACTCTCTTCTGCAAATTTTTTGCTTTACCAACGTAAAGCAAATTTTCCTTCGCATCAAAAAACTGGTAGATTCCAGGAGTTTTTGGAATAGTGGAAAGCTTTAATTTTATTACTTCGACAGACATTCGAAATTTAGAATTTAGATTTTAGATTATTGATCTAGAAAGCCTCCAAATCAAAATCTCCTAAACAATGGTTATTAAAAAAGAACAGCTGGAAGAAATCGCTTTGCTGCGCGCTCAATCAAATCAAACGCTCAGACCAGTTTCTCCTGAATTAGAAAAAATTTTGTACCAGCCTTTCGAAGTTTTAGATCATGGCTTCGTGCGCGTTGTCGACTACATGGGCAATGATTCTTCCGTAGTGCAAGCCGCTCGAGTTTCTTACGGCGCCGGCACAAAAAAAGTCAATGCCGACAAAGCTTTGATTAATTATTTGATCGCGCACCGCCACACTACGCCGCTCGAAATGTGCGAAATTAAATTTCACATCAAGCTACCAATTTTCGTTGCTCGCCAATGGATCCGACACCGCACCGCTTCAGTAAATGAATATTCCGCACGCTACTCGATTGTTGAAGATGAATTCTACATTCCAAATGCTGCAAATCTTTCGGCGCAGTCAAAAATTAATCATCAAGGGCGCGACGAAAGCACAACTCTTAACTCTGCCGAATCAAAAAAAGTTTTACAAATTTTGAAGGAAGATTCGCTAAAATCTTACGACCATTATTTGGAAATGATTAATCAAGATGCTGATGGCAATATCACTGATTCAAATAGAGAGGGCCTTGCTCGCGAGCTGGCTCGTATGAATTTACCACTCAGCTGCTACACGCAATGGTATTGGAAAATCGATCTCCACAATCTTCTCCATTTTTTGCATTTGCGCGCTGATTCACACGCGCAATACGAGATCCGTGTTTACGCTGAAGTAATGCTCGACATGGTTAAAAAATGGGTGCCACATTGCTTCGATGCCTTCATCAAAAATAATAAGTCTGGAAAGACTCTTTCCGGACCAGCACTTGAAACAGTGCGCAAAATGCTCAAAGGCGAAAATATTAAACAGCCCGAAAGCGGACTTAGCACCAGAGAATGGGACGAGTTAATGAAATTAATTTTTTAGGAGGAAACACATGTCAATCGGAACAGGTGAATTATTATTAATCTTGGTGATCGTATTTGTGCTTTTCGGCGCAGGAAAATTGCCCCAAGTAATGGGCGACATCGGCAAAGGAATTAAGGGTTTAAAAAAAGGCCTTAAGGAAGAAGAAAAGAAGCCTGACGAAATTGATTCGAGCAAAAAATAATACTCGTGGATCAACAAAGAATAATCACAACTCAAGTAATCGAAGACGTTGTTAACGGATCGTCTGCCGATCGCGTTCCCTTGCAAGATTTGGTTCGGGCAATGGATGCAGTTGGTTTTGGCTTAATAATGATGATCTTCGCTCTTGGCACCATCTTTCCAACGCCACCGCCATTTCCGAGCATTATTTCAATTCCATTGGTTGTTTTCGCTTTGCAAATGGCGTCTGGTTACAAAGCGCCAAAATTGCCAAAAAAATTTTCTAAACTTACCGTAAAAAGATCGGTGTTAGCAGCGTTGGTGAATAAGTCTTCGCCTTACATCCGCAAGGTTGAGCGCATTTTACGCCCGCGCTTACTTTTTATGACCTCAGATGTTGCCAAAAGAATTATTGGGTTTTTTGTTTTACTATTTTCTTCCTTTATTCTCTTGCCTATACCGCTATCAAATTTCGTTCCAGGGCTTGGCGTGCTGATTATTTCTTTTGGATTACTCGGCAAAGACGGCTTGGTAATAATTTTAGGAATTGTGGTTGGCGGGTTTGGAATGGCTCTTTCTATGGCCACCTTGATGCTTGGCGCCGAATTTATTACGAGTTTTTTTTAGTAGCTTTTCCTCTAACCCTCATCCTCTAGTGACTAAGTAATTCAAGAAAGAAGGTCAGAGAAAATAGCTTTTTTAAAAAATACTTTTTGAGCCAAGATCCAAAAAAGTTTGGACTCGAAGATTTATGCCGCCCGCAGTGAATATCTTTTTTTACCACAACAAAATTCTAAGTTTAAAAAGAAGTGCATTGACAGAAAAAAAAGCATTTTTACAAAGCGCGCCCCCAATGGGATTATCTTCAGACCCGCCAATACGTTCTTTCAGAATTCTTCCTGAATATCTTTCGCAGCTCTTTTACCTCTCTTACATCTCTTAGTTAATTAATCTTCTAATCTAGAAAATGTCTTCAAACAACAGCACTCTTACTTTACGCTATCCTGCCGCTCAAGCTCCAACAGTTACTACACAGCCACAACAATCAGAGCCACAAGCTTCGGAACAAAATTACAATAAAGTGGCCCCAGCAAATAATGCTCCGCGCTTACACACGGGAAACCTGCTTAGTCGCGGCAATGCTCCACAAAGTTTTTCTTCGCAAAACCCCTCATTGCAAAGTTTTACACCAGCCACCATTTCCACTCCATCTAGCTCTTCGCAACAAACAGAGGATGATGAAGATAACGCCGAATCACGCAACCGCAACTCGGGATCTGGCGGTAAAACTCTTGAGCTCAAATCGCTAAAAACAAAATCAGCCGAGAAATTAGTAGAGATCGCCAAAGAATATGGCTTCGATAATATTGGAGATTTCGGTCGTCAGGACATCACTTACCACATCCTTAAAAATTTCTCCGACCAAAGCCCCGCCAACGTAATAATTGGCGAAGGCGTATTAGAATTACTTGACGACGGCTTCGGATTTTTGCGCGCACCAGAGGCCAATTATTTTGCCGGCTCAGACGATGTTTACGTTTCGCCAAGTCAAATTAAACGCTTCGGGCTTCGCACCGGAGACACCGTTAAAGGACAAATCCGCGCACCGAAAAAAGGCGAAAGATATTTTGCTTTACTTCGTGTGATTGAAGTCAATTTCGGCCCACCAGAAAAAATTAGAAATCGTGTTTTATTCGACGATCTCACGCCGCTTTACCCACAAGAAAAACTCAATCTCGAAGAAGATCGCCCACTTCATGGCGACATCAGTACTCGCATAATCGACATGGTCGCCCCGATTGGAAAAGGTCAGCGCGCCTTGATTGTCGCTCCTCCGCGCACTGGTAAAACTTCTTTGATGCAAAATATTGCGCATGCAATCACTTCAAATCATCCGGAAATTATTCTCTTGGTTTTGTTGATTGATGAGCGTCCGGAAGAAGTAACCGACATGCTTCGTAACATTAAGGGCGAAGTTGTTAGCTCAACTTTTGATGAACCAGCAACGCGTCACGTACAGCTTGCCGAAATGGTAATTGAAAAAGCTCGTCGCTTGGTTGAAGCCAAGAAAGACGTGGTGATTTTGCTCGACAACATCACTCGTTTAGCACGCGCCTACAACGCAATCATGCCTTCATCCGGAAAAATTCTAAGTGGCGGTGTTGATTCAAACGCCCTGCAAAGACCAAAAAGATTTTTGGGTGCTGCGCGTAATATTGAAGAAGGCGGCTCGCTTACAATCATCTCTACAGCCCTAATTGACACTGGTTCAAGGATGGACGAGGTCATCTTCGAAGAGTTCAAAGGAACAGGTAACTGCGAAATTGTTTTGGATCGCAAAATTTCTGACAAAAGAATTTTTCCGGCAATCGACATCACTAAATCTGGAACGAGAAAAGAAGAGCTTTTGGTTGATCGCAACACGCTTTCAAAAGTGTGGATGTTGCGCCGCATCATTAACCCACTAAGCCCTCTTGAGGCAATGGAATTCGTGCTTAACAAACTTGAACACACCAAGACGAATGAAGAATTCTTCAAATCGATGAATAGCTAAAACGCAACATCCTTATTTTATCATTCCCGCGAAAACACGATCTTGGAAGAATTTGCAACTCACTTCGAGCGAACCATTCTCAATCAACATTTTCCCGGGGATAACGAGCAAAGAATAAAATCAAATAAATCCGAATTCTTAACGATTCAAATGACCACTCTTCGCATCAAAAAATTGGAAAATGGTAAAGATTTACCTTTCCCAAAATATGAAACTTCTGGCAGTGCTGGGATGGATTTACTCGCAGCAATTGCTGAGCCAATCATTCTAAAGTCTGGCGAAATAAAATTAGTTCAAACCGGCATTGCCATTGCCTTAGAAAAAGGTTTTGAGGCGCAAGTTCGCCCGCGCTCTGGATTAGCTTTGAAGAATGGAATCACTGTTCTCAACAGTCCTGGCACCATTGACTCTGATTACCGCGGCGAAGTTTGTGCGATTTTAATCAATCACTCAAAAGTTGATTTCACAATCACTCGCGGAATGCGTATCGCGCAAATTGTTATAGCCAAACACGAGCAGGCAGAAATTGCCGAAGTAGAAAATCTTGATGATACCTCTCGAGGCACTAGCGGCTTTGGATCAACCGGGCACTAGAAATTGTTGCTAGTTTTTGTTTAGAAAATAAAAAGCGCGCCCTTCTTTTTTAGAAAATTTTTTTCCAATTAATGACTAATCCAGTAAAAAACGAAAGTCGTCGCAAGTTACTTACGACTACAGCTTACGCCACCGCTGGCGTCGGCGCAGCTTGTGCAATTCTTCCTTTCATCGACAGCATGAATCCGTCAAGCGACGTACAAGCGCTTGCCTCAGTTGAAGTTGAAATCTCCAACATCAAAGTTGGTGAAGAAAAAAAAGTAATGTGGCGCGGTAAGCCAGTGTCAATTAGAAGGCGCAACGCTGAAGAAATTCAAGCCGCGAAAGATGTAAATTTGGCCGAACTTCGCGATCCACAAGAAGATTCAGCTCGCGTTAAACCGGGCAAAGAAGAGTGGCTAGTAACAATCGAAATCTGTACTCATTTGGGCTGCATTCCAATCGTCGGCGAAGGTGAATATAAAGGTTGGTTCTGCCCTTGTCACGGCTCGCAATACGATACCTCAGCCCGCATAAGAAAAGGCCCAGCACCGAAAAATTTAGAAATTCCTCCTTACGAATTCTTGTCAGATACAAAAATTAAAATCGGCTAAAAATGAGCAATCACATTCAAAATGATTTCGAAAAATCGCTTACTGAAAAATCGAAAGTTGCCAAATGGATCAACGATCGCCTGCCGATTATTTCAACATTGGAAAATACTCTCTTCAAACATGCTTACCCAAAAAATCTAAGTTACTGGTGGAACTTCGGATCGATTGCTGGCATCGCCTTAGTCGTACAAATTTTGAGCGGACTCTTCCTCTCGATGCATTACGTTGCCAATACTGAATTAGCCTTCAACTCAGTTGAACACATCATGCGCGACGTGCGATATGGCTGGCTTATTCGCTACATTCACGCCGTCGGCGCTTCAATGTTTTTCGTTGCACTTTACGCTCACATCACCCGCAGCCTTTACTACGGATCTTACAAAGCACCGCGTGAAATTTTATGGTGGATTGGGATTATAATTTTCTTACTCTCAATGGCGACGGCCTTCATGGGTTATGTACTGCCTTGGGGACAAATGAGCTTCTGGGGAGCAACCGTAATTACCAACTTATTTTCGGCAATTCCTGTTGTTGGCAAATCAATCGTGACTTGGCTTTGGGGCGGTTACTCGGTTGACAATCCAACATTAAATCGCTTTTTCTCGCTGCATTTCTTGCTGCCTTTTTTAATTGTTGGCACGATTTTATTACACTTGGTGGCGCTGAGCACCTCAGGCTCGAACAACCCTACCGGCGTTGAAATCAAAACAAAAAAAGATTCGATTCCTTTTCATCCTTACTTCACCATCAAAGACATGTTGGGTTTTGTGGTTTTCTTTTTGGTTTTTGGATATTTCTTATTTTTCTATCCAAATTCTTTAGGACATCCCGACAACTACATTCCCGCCAATCCAATGGTGACACCGGCTCACATTGTTCCTGAATGGTATTTTCTTCCTTTCTACGCAATTCTGCGCGCAGTGCCCGATAAACTCGGCGGGGTTCTGATGATGTTTGGCGCGATCGCTCTATTGTTCGCCTTGCCATTCTTGGATCGCTCTAATGTTAAGTCTGGCGCCTACCGACCACTTTTCCAAAAAGTTTTTGCGCTCTTTATTATGAATTTCTTTTTCTTGGGCTGGCTTGGAAAAGCTCCGGCAGAAGGTTGGTATATTTGGGCTTCGCGCTTCTCGACTTTTTATTACTACGCTTACTTTTTGATAATTTTACCGAATCTGCCGAAGTTTGAAAAAACCTTGCCACTTCCAGAATCAATCGACGAAGACTACAAATCAAAACACACCTAGATTTCGCCAAGAAATTGCACAAATTTTAAAATGAAAAAAATTTTTCTAATTTTTCTACTTCTCCCAAATCTAGCTCTGGCCAATGCAGAATATGATTTGGAAGAGACAATAATCGAAACCAAAGCCCATCATCCCAAGCAAATGAAATGGGAATTTGACGGCGTTTTTGGCTCTGTCGATCGCGCATCAGCACAACGTGGTTACCAAGTTTACAAAGAAATTTGTTCAGCTTGTCATAGCTTGCGGCGCGTGGCTTACCGCAATCTTACCGAAATCGGATTTTCGGAGGATGAAGTAAAGCAAATTGCCTCAGAATTTTTAGTAAGTGATGGCCCGAATGATGATGGCGAAATGTTTGATCGCTCTGGCCTTCCTTCCGATAAATTTGTTGGCCCTTACGCTAACGAACAAGCAGCTCGCTCATCTAACGGCGGCGCTTTACCACCAGATTTATCTTTGATTATTAAAGCTCGTCATGATGGCGCGAATTATGTTTATTCACTACTTACTGGCTTTGTCGATGCGCCAGATAATTTTCCTCTCGCCTCAGGCAAAAGCTATAATCCTTACTTCGAAGGCCGACAAATTTCTATGCCAGCCCCAATCACTGACGACGTTCAAGTTGATTACCGCGACGGCACTTACGCAACCAAAGAACAAATGGTAATCGACGTCACCAATTTCTTGCAATGGGCGGCAGAACCAGAAGCCGAAGCAAGAAAAAAAATGGGCGTTCGCACAATGATCTTTCTCGGCATTTTGCTAATAATTTTGATCGCTGCCAAAAGAGCGGTTTGGAAAAAAGTTAAATAACATGTTCAAATTCAACGACGAAAACCAAGTTCAAAAGATTCTCGCCAAATATCCGGCTGAAAGAAAAAAATCGGCAGTGATGCCATTGCTAGATTTGGCACAGCGGCAGAACGCAAATTGGATTTCGAAAGATGTGATCTCTTGCATCTCAGAAATTTTAGAAATGCCCGAGATTAAAGTTTACGAAGTCGCCAGTTTTTACACGATGTATAACTTAAAACCAGTTGGAAAATATTTGCTTCAATTCTGCCGCACCACGCCATGCATGCTTCGCGGCATTGATCAAATTATTAAAGACTGCAAAGAAAAACTCGGAATTGAAATGGACGCGACAACAATCGACGGGCTCTTCACTTTGAAAGAAGTCGAATGTCTCGGTGCTTGCGTCAATGCGCCAATAGTGCAAATCAACGATGATTTCGCTGAAGATTTAACTTCAGAAAATTTCCTCAAAATTCTTGATGAATTAAAAGCCGGTAAGGCTTTCAAGGTTGGTTCGCAGACCGGCAGACAATGCTCGGCAGCTTAAAATAAAATGATCAGAGCAAAAGACTTATCCATCTCCTTTTCCGGCCGCGAGGTTTTTTCGGAAGGAAATTTTATTATTAATTCGCGTGAAAAAGTTGGGCTTATTGGGCGCAATGGCAGCGGAAAATCGACTTTCCTCAAATTAATTTTGAAGCAACTTGAGCCTGATTCTGGAATGGTTGAGATCCCGCGCGGATATCGCATTGGCCACTTAGAGCAACATATTCATTTCACTCACGAAACTGTTCTCGATGAAATTTGTTCGATCCTTCCCGAAGATCGCGAGCATGAAGGTTGGAAAGGTGAAAATATCTTATACGGCCTGGGCTTTACTTACGACGACCTCTACAAGGATCCAAAAAAATTCTCCGGCGGCTATCAGGTCAAATTAAACTTGGCGAAATTGCTTTTGATGGAGCCGCAAATGCTCTTGCTCGATGAACCAACTAACTATCTCGACATTCACTCTATCCGCTGGCTAAAAGAATTTTTGCGCGAATGGGAGGGAGAAATAATTCTTATCACGCATGATCGCGGCTTCATGGACAGCGTGATTACGCACACCCTTCTAATTCATCGCAATGCCTTCAAAAAAGTTTCTGGCAATACGCAGGGCGTGCGCGAAAAAATTGCGCTGGAAGAAGAAATTTACGAGAAAACTCGCGTTAACGAAGACAAGCAGAGACAAAAAACTCAGGAATGGATTGATCGCTTCGGGTCGAAAGCCAGTCAGGCGAGCCGCGTTCAATCACGCGTTAAAATGCTCGAGAAGCAGGACGTCAAAGAAAAAATGGTGCATGTGCAAACATTGGATTTTGAATTTAGTCATAATCCCTACACCAGCAAAGAAAACATGGTTGAGGCCGAAGCGATTTCTTTCGGATATAATCCCGAACATCTGCTGATCAAAAACCTTTCTTTCAAAATTGCTAATGGCGACAAAATTTGTGTGATTGGAAAAAATGGCAAAGGTAAATCAACCCTGCTTAAGCTTCTCACGCAAGATAACAAGCCGATCCACGGCAATATCAAAGTTAACGGCAAAACTGAAATCGGCTATTTTGGCCAGATGAATATTGATCGCCTCGACAATAATCGCTCGGTTTACGAAGAGCTGCAAAAGGTCGACGAAAAACTTACACAAAACAGAGTGCGTCAAGTTTGTAGCAACATGATGTTTTCGAATGACCTCTCGAATAAAAAAATTGGCGTACTTTCTGGCGGCGAAAAAAGTCGCGTGATGCTCGGAAAAATTTTACTGAAAGGCGCAAATTTACTTCTTCTCGACGAGCCAACAAATCACTTAGACATGGAATCTTGCGAGTCACTTTTAGAGGCGATAAAAAGCTTTGAAGGCGCTGTGGTTACGGTTACGCATGATGAACTTTTCCTCCACAAAATCGCCAATAAACTCGTTGTTTTCGATGATAACAAGACATTCACTTTTGAAGATTCTTACGAGTTCTTCTTGAAGAGAATTGGCTGGAAAGATCATTAATTTTCGCTGCTCTTTTTGCCATTTCCGCAAAGGCTAAAAGTAACGATTTAAATACACGGACTTGTAGCTCAGTTGGTAGAGCAGCTGACTCTTAATCAGTAGGTCGGCGGTTCGAATCCGCCCAAGTCCACCAATCCTAGCGAGGCTTCAGCCAAATTATCCTCCTTAAAAAACACCTCTGTGGGGCACTCTTGGGGCACTAAAATACAAAAAACCGCACCAATTAGCGCAGAAGGTTTTTGTTCCTCATTTTTTTATTCATGCATCTAAGTTTCGAAGTACTAATCGTTGGTTTAATTCTAAGTGCCGACTCTTTTTCTGCTGCGGTTGCAATGGGGCTTCGACCATTTTCCAAAAAGGATGCAATTAAATTTGCTGCTTCATCAGGGATAGCGGAAGCCTTGTTTGCTTTAATCGGTGCAATGGCGGGAGCTCACTTGATTAGCAAGTTGAAATCGGTTGACCATTGGATTGCATTTGCACTGCTTACCGGGGTTGCTCTTCACATGGCTTACGAAGGTGTTAGTGATTTGCTTAGCAAAGAGGCAAAAATAGAAAAATTAGATTTTCACAGCTTCACCAAAGTTTTAATCGTCTCTTTTGCAACAAGTCTAGACGCCTTTGGGGTTGGAATAGGACTGGGCGTAGCAGAAAAGCCCATCCTTTCCTATATTATTTCAATTGGGTTTTGGGCATTTATTTCGACGATTGCTGGTCTTTATTTAGCCAGAAAGCTTTCCAAAAAATCTGGCCCAATTGTTACTTTGTTGGGGTCGATTGTTTTAGGAATAATGGCGTTTCAAATGTTAAAAATTTGATTCTTTGTCAGCCGAGATCGCTAAACTTCGCAAACAATTCTCGCTTTTTTCTGATACTTCAAAATCGATCAATTTTCTTATCAAAAGCGGAATGCTGGCTCAAATAATTGCCTTTATTCTTAATGAGGCTTTTTAGAAGAATTTTTTGGACCGCTGAAATCTTGGTCTCAACCCCCAATTAAGATCTGCCGCATCATTTCTGAGTGCTAACCTAACTAGTAATTCGGTCGTAAAACCTGCGATAATCTCACCAACATTTTATCTAAACCATCTCTTGTCGACTTAATCATCTCAAGGGTTACTGGCACCTCTCCATCGCCATTTGGATTTTGGATCGAAGTGCGTTTTGCCGCGGCATTCAACAACTTATCAGAATAATCTGTCATCGGAGTGAGCGCAAATTCAGAGTCGCTTTTTTTCATTTCCGCGCGCAGTAAATTTAATTTATTTTCCACTCTTTCGCATCTTGGAATAGCGCGCGAATTCCAGGCTTGCTCTGCGCAAAGCCAAACTTCTCTTTGATATTCTTGAGCCAGAACAAATCTTTGTTTCATAATATCAATCAACTGAGCTTTATCTTCAGCTTTAGTTAGTCCGAACTGTTGCCAAAATTTGTTATATTCTTCTCTGCTCACCGGACCAGATCCGGTTGCAATTTGTTGCACCACTGAATTCAAAGCAGATGTGTTTATATCTTGCGCTGCGGCATTTGCTGATAAAAAAATCAGAAAAAGAATTTGGAAAATTTTCATTTTTAAAGAGGGTCAATATCGATTCGCATTCGAATCGAATTAGGAATTTCAATGCTTAAGATCACGTCAGAAATTAATTTCTGCAAATTAATTTTACGCTCAGTTTTTAAATTTACTAAAAAGTGGTGACGATTTTTTAAGCGTTGAAGTGGCGCCGGTGCAGGTCCAAAGATTTCAATTTTTTCACTCGCCGGAAAATTTTTGATTAATTTTTTAGCAAAATTTTTCGCTTCGCTTTCAACAAAAGAACTTACTTCAAACTTGGCCATCCTTGCGAATGGCGGGAGTTCAAGGTTTTGACGATTCTTGATTTCAAAATCGTAAAAAGATTTTTTGTCATTTTTTAACAGCTGACCAAATAAGAAATTCTCTGGATTATAAGTTTGAATCATCACCCTTCCTTGCTCACTTCTTCTGCCAGCGCGACCGATTACTTGCGTTAAAATTTGATAGGCTTTTTCAAGCGCGCGTAGCTCAGAAGAATAAAGCAAACCATCAGCGTCGATGATTCCGACAAGAGTGAGATCAGGAAAATCGTGACCTTTTGTGACCATCTGCGTTCCGATAATTACATCAATTTCGCGACCTAAAATTTTTTCAACTAATTCGTCAACATCGGAAAAACTTGTTACATTGTCACTCGTAACCAAAGCAATTCGCGCTGCAGGAAAACTATTTCTTACCTCCTCTGCGAGCTTCTCAACGCCGGCGCCAAGACCGATCAAACTATCTTTCTCGCCACAAAATTTACACTCTATTGTCGGCCTTTCGTGATGACCGCAATGATGACAAATGAGCTGATTTTTTGACTTGTGCAGCACAAGATGAAAATCGCAGTCCGAGCAATCATATTTCTTCCCGCAAGTCTTACAAAGCGTTACTGGTGCGTATCCGCGACGATTTAAAAAAAGCATTGTCTGCTTTTTTTGTATCAAATTTTGTGTAATTTCTGCGCGTAATTTTTGCGAAAGAAATTGACCACTTGGCAATTTTTCTCGCCGCAAATCGATTAATTCGATTTCATTTTTTGCGCCAAATTTTTGTTCTAAAATAAAATGCTGATACTTGCCCAAAAGCGCATTTGAGTAAGTCTCAAGCGCTGGCGTTGCCGAAGATAAAATCACCGGAAATTTTTCTAAATTAGCTTTGACGATCGCCATGTCGCGCGCATGAAAATTAAAAACATCTTCTTGTTTAAAAGATGAATCATGCTCTTCATCAACAACGATTAGTTGTAAGTTTTTGAAAGGCAGAAGAAGGGCTGAGCGTGCGCCAATTAAGACTTTAACCGACCCCTCAACAACGCCGTAAAAAATTTCTCTTCTCTCTTTTTGCGAAATTTTTGAATGCCAAAGTGCTGGCTTGAATTTAAATTGCTCTTCGAAGCGAAGCAGTAATTGCGAGGTGAGAGCGATCTCGGGAAGAAGAATTAGAATCTGCGCTTCCAGATTTTGTGTAAGGATTCTCGCAATTAGCGCAAAATAAATTTCAGTTTTTCCCGAACCAGTAACGCCATCAATAAGACTAACTCCCTTCGATGAGCTCAAGGTTGCGAGTTCATCAAAAATTTCCCGCTGCTTTGGCAATAATTTTCTTAGAGAAAATTTTTCTGGTTCGATTTTTTGTTCGAGGCCTTTCGACAATTTTTTTGTTTTGTCTGAATTTAAAATCCCAATAAAAGCTCGCAACACCAGGCCTCGGCTAGCAAGGTTGTAAGTCGCAATCACCTCAATAAATTTTAACTGATTTTTGCTAAACTTTACCCGCGAATTTATTACCAGAATTTTTTTTATCTTCGCTTCCGCAAGCTTTTCTGGCGCAGATTTTTTGATCTCAACAATCACGCCCCAGATCTCTTTTCTACCGAACTGAACTTTCACCACATCGCCAATTTCAACCTCTTCTTCTGCCTTATAAGTAAAGGCTTCGTCCAAAGCTAACGGCAATAAAACTTGGGCGAAAACTTCTGACATGATTTGTTGATTTAAGAGATCGGGATCGATTAATTTCGCACTCTACTTTTTCCAAAATTCAATTTCAAAACTTCCATGAAATTTTTTATCGACTCTGCCGAAATTGCTGAAATCAAAGAACTCGCTGCTTACGGCCTGCTTGATGGCGTTACAACTAATCCAAGTTTAATCGCAAAATCTGGGCGCGATTTTAAAGAGGTAATCGCGGAAATTTGCTCTGTTGTTGAAGGCCCAGTTAGTGCCGAAGTGGCAGCAACCGATTTTGAAAATATGGTTCGCGAAGGAGAAATTCTTAGCAAGATCGCTAAAAATGTTTGTATCAAATTACCGCTAACAATGGACGGACTCAAGGCTTGCAAATATTTCTCAAACAAATGAATTCAAACAAATGTCACGCTTTGTTTTTCTGCAGCTCAAGCAATTTTAGTTGCAAAAGCTGGTGCAACTTTCGTTTCTCCATTCGTGGGAAGGCTTGATGATATTGGCCAAGATGGCCTTTCTCTAATCGAAGAAATTTGCCAAATTTATTCAAACTATCCGGCTTTTA
>CAMBES010000020.1 GCA_945865855.1 Rhizobium sp. Q54
CTATAAACAAAAACTAAACGACCGTTAATTGTACCTTGCCCAGTAACCACACCATCTCCCGGATGCTTCTTATCATCCATGTCAAAATCAGCGCAACGATGCTCAACGTAAAGACCATATTCTTCGAAAGAATTTGGATCGAGCAAAACTTCGATTCTCTCACGAGCCGTCAATTTTCCTTTCGAGTGTTGTAGATCTATTCTCTTCTGACCGCCGCCAATTCTGGCTTCTTCGCGTTTAGAAGTAAGTTTAGCAATATTTGAAGAGCGCATAAAAATTTAATTTAGCTACACCGATCTCTCCACGTCATCCCCTTGTAGGCGGAGATCCAGGACAGCAAGCTCGGAGTAAATTACGAGACCTCCTGGATTCCCGCTTACGCAGGAATGACAAACTGAAGATCTGTTTTGAATTAGTTTTAATCTAGTCTAGCAAGAACAGTTTCGCCGCCAATCATTGTTTGGCCAACGAGGCATTTTACTGCGACGTTTTCTGGCAAATAAATGTCAGCACGACTGCCAAAACGAATGATTCCATAACGATCTCCCGTCGCTACTTTCTGCCCCTCTTTCAAATCAGAAATGATACGACGAGCAACAAGACCAGCGACTTGAACGAAGATTATTTCCTTGCCGTTATCCAATTTAACAACAGCTGAATTTCTTTCATTTTCTGCGCTGGCATCAGAGGCATTTGCACTCAAAAATTTTCCTGGCTTGTAGCTAATTTTAGTAATCGTGCCACCAATCGGAACGCGGTTTACGTGAACATTAAACACATTCAAAAACACGCTGATTTTATTAAATTTTTGCTTGCCGTAACCAAGATCTTCTGGCGCCTCAACACCATATTCAACGAGGGTAACCACTCCGTCAGCAGGGCTAATCACAATATTTTCTTCAACCGGAATAACGCGCTCAGGATCGCGGAAAAAGAAAATACACCACAATGTTAGAACAAGACCAATCAAGCCCAAAACATTGTTGAGCAAAGCCAAAATTATTGCGACTAAAGCGAAGATGAAGATGAATTTGAAACCTTCCTTGTGAATTGGGAAGGTAACCATTTTTAGTGCGTCTAGAAAATCGTGCATTTTATTCCTCGTTAGATTTTGCCCAGAGTTTATCAAACTCTTTTAAGGCGATTTTTTTCTTCTCGATTGAAGGCTGAGTCAAAACGAAATCAATCGCCTTTTCTTCAAGAATAGAGCCGCGCAATTGCTGCACCGCTCCTTGGTTTTTTTGGTAATATTCGATCACTGCTTTTTCCTGGTTAGGAAAGCGAGTAAGAATTTTACCAAACTCTTTATTCACGTCGTCATTGCTGACTTCGATTTTATTTTTTTGCGCAAGTTCAGACAAGATCATGCCGCAACGGATCATGCGCTCAGCAAGTTCACGTTTTTTTTCTTTGGCTTTTTCTGCCTCTTTTTCGGTTTTGTATTTAGCCCGTTCTTCTTCAGTCCAGAGTTGAGTTACTTGCTCTTCGACCAAGCCGGCCGGCAAATCGAAATCGTGTTTTTTATTCAAGAAATCGAAAAATTCTTTTTTGAAGAATGTGCGCGACATCTCTTCGTAGCTATTCGCAAGCTGACCTTTTACTGCCTCGACTAACTTTTCTTTATTCTCCATTCCGAAATTAGTTTTGACGAATTCGTCAGTAACTTCTGGCATTTGTGCGGTAAGAACTTCATTGATCTTCACATCAAATTCTGCCGCCTTTCCTGAAAATTCCTCTTTGTGATATTCTTTCGGAAATTTCACTTTCACGCGAGCATCTTCGCCAGCTTTTTTGCCAACCAATTGTTTTTCGAAATCGTCAATGAAGCTATTGGTTCCAAGCTCGAGCTGTTGGCCTTTTGCAGCGCCGCCTTCGAATTCTTTTTTGTCTATTTTTCCGACGTAATCAATATTCACTGAATCGCCTAATTTAGCTTTATAGCCAACATCTTGCTTGTCCCACTTGCGATAGAGTTTCAGCATTTTGTTGAGTGCTTCGTCAATGTCAGAAGCGGCGATTTCCGCCTCTCTTTTAGTGACTTTAATTTTGCTCAACTCAACTTCTGGAAGTTCTGGATAAAGCTCAAGAGTAGCCACGAACTCAATATCTTTGTCGATCTCAAAAAATTTAATGTCGATTTTTGGCGGCAAAGCGAGTTTGATTTTATTTTCTTCAACCAACTTTTTTAACGTGTCGGAAATAATTTTATCGGCCTCGTCAGCCATTATTGATTTACCGTATTTTTCTCTAATTATGTCGTGCGGCACTTGGCCTTTACGAAAACCTTTCAAAGAAAAAGTTTTGCCAACCTTGGCAACGTAATCATTGATTCGGCAATTAATCATCGCGTGAGGAATGGTGATTTGGTAATCTTTCTTTAGTTTTTTGTCGTAGGTATTTTTAATTACTACTTCCATGGGAAAGCCTTGATTTACTTAAGTTGGGAGGATTGGAATTCTGTTGGATAACTGCTGTTGGCGGTGTTAAAAAAATATTTATTCATTGAGGCAAAATAGCAATTTCTTTTACCGCCTTGGCGATGTCTTTCTGCCGCATAAAATGCTCGCCGATTAAAAAACAATTGATTCCCGCTTGCTGCAACAAATCAATATCCAGTGCGTCTTTTATTCCGCTTTCTGAAATTAAAACGTAATCATTTGGAACCAGATCTGAGAGCAATAATGAAGTCTGCAAATCAACTTTCAGTGTCTTCAAATCGCGATTATTAATGCCCAGCAATTTACTTTTTAACTTCGACGCACGTTGCAATTCTACTTCATTGTGAACCTCGATTAACACACACAGACCGGCATCTAACGCACATTGCTCAAGCTCAATTAATTTTGCGTCTTCAAGCATTGCTACGATTAATAAAATGCAATCTGCGCCAAGCATTTTTGCTTCGTGAATTTGGTAAGTGTCGACAATAAAATCCTTTCGCAAAATCGGTAGATTTGTTAGTGCTCGCACCTCCTCTAAATATTCATTTTTGCCCTGAAAATATTTCTCGTCTGTCAAAATCGAAAGACATGTTGCACCAGCCTCTGTGTAAGCTTTAGCGATTTCAAGGTGATTAAAACCTTCGCGAATTATTCCGCAGGAAGGCGAGGCTTTTTTGATCTCGCAAATCAATCCAATTTCACCACGCTCATCTTTATTTTTTAGCGCTGCAAAAAAATTCACAGCGGAATGTCCCGATTTATTTTCGCCACATTTTATCCGCGCACAAATTTCTGAAACCGACAAATCTTTCTTGCGATTTCTAACTTCGACGAGCTTGTACTGGTAAATCTCTTCAAGAATGTTTTTCATGTTTTGAGGAATTTTTAATTACAAATTTACAGCAATGTCTTTTTTTCCAAGAACTCGTTTGAGACGAAATCGTCAAGCCCCATGGATCCGCGAATTAACTGCGGAAAACACTTTCACGCCAAGTGATTTAATTTTACCACTTTTCGTAATCGAAGGCAAAAATAAGGAAGAAAAAATTTCTACTTTGCCAGTAGTTTCTCGCCTCTCGATCGACTTGATTGCGAAGAAGGCCAAAGAGGCGCACAAGCTTGGCATTCCTGCTTTAATGATCTTTCCCATAACTGATCAGAAGCTCAAAAACCCAACTGGAACTGAAGCAACAAATTCAAAAAATTTAATCTGTCGCACGATTGCCGCGATTAAAAATGCCGTTCCAGAAATCGGCGTAATCTCTGACGTTGCACTCGATCCCTACACCTCTCACGGCCACGACGGAATCATAAATAAAAAAGGCGGAATCGAAAATGATGCAACAATCGAAATTCTCTGCGAACAAGCTTTGGTACAAGCTGCAGCTGGTTGCGACGTAATAGCTCCTTCCGACATGATGGATGGCAGAATAGGCGCAATTCGCGATGTTTTAGACGAAGGAAATTTTACCAATACGCTACTAATGTCCTACGCTGTCAAATACGCTTCGGCTTTTTACGGGCCTTTTCGCGACGCAGTTGGGTCAGCTTCAAATCTAAAAAAATCCTCAGGAGAAAAAGATAAAAAAACTTACCAAATGGATTTTCGTAACTCGGCCGAAGCAATGCGCGAAATCGCTTTAGACATTGATGAGGGCGCAGATTTAATAATAATAAAACCCGGAATGCCTTACTTAGACATAGTCTCTCAGGCTGCCGAAAATTTTCCTCTCCCAATCATTTCTTACCAAGTCAGCGGAGAATACGCGATGCTAAAAATGGCCGCAGCTCAAGGCGCTTTTGACTTTGATCAAGTTTTTTCCGAGAGCTTAATGTCATTTAAAAGAGCTGGCGCTTCGGCAATTATTTCTTACGGCGCGATTGAGGCGGCGAAAAGAAAATAATAAAAAACCGTCTTGTGAAAAAGTTTTTGTTTTTTGCAGAGCCGTGATCCCATTGATCTACAGAACATCTTTTTTTCAAAAAATGAATTATTCGAATTTTTTAAATCCCAAATTTGGCCTGACTTTCGAAGATCTTTACGAGCGTGAAGGCTTGCTAAAATTGGATCAAAAATTTGCAGAATTTTTAAGTGGCGAAAATGATTTAATCCAAAAAGCCCAACTTCTCGAAGATTTTCTCGTCGATCTTTTTGGTGTAAAAAAAGAAAACGATCTTCTTAAAAAAGAGCACGAAGATTTACAAAAAGTTTCCGTAGCCCGACGTGAATTTGTGCAAAGATTTGTTTCGAAAAAATTCCAAGATGCACCGAAAGAACTAGATGGATCAAGACTTCTTCAAGATCTAAAAATTTTCTACCAAGATATCAACGACCTCGAAAAACAGCTCGCGACAAAAATTTTATCAGAAGAAAATTTAGAAATTCTTACCAATTACGCACGCTTTGCTCTTTACTCAAAAGAGGGTCAAAAGCTGCACCGACGCGGCGCGCTTTTTATTCTTCCGCAAAAAACTGATCCACAAAATCTGATTCCTTCCTACCAAGAAAAAACAAATCGGAAAGGATTTGATTTAACTGATAATGGCTTTGAACTCAATCGCACTCTAGCTGAAGCGCATTACTGCATTTTCTGTCATAAACAAAAAAAAGATTCCTGCCGCACCGGAATTCACGAAAAAGAATCTAACAAAATAAAAATCGATTCCCTCGGGGTTGAACTTCACGGCTGCCCACTCGACCAAAAAATTTCGGAAATGAATTTGTTGAAGTCGGAAGGTTTTTCACTTGCCGCTCTCGCCGTTGCAATAATTGACAACCCAATGATTGCAGGCACTGGACACCGCATTTGTAACGATTGCATGAAGTCCTGCATTTACCAAAAACAAGAACCGGTAGAGATCCCGCAAATTGAAACTCGTACCTTAAAAGATGTTCTTACCCTGCCTTACGGCTTCGAAATTTATTCGCTACTCACGCGCTGGAATCCGCTCGGAGAAAAAAAATTACCGGAAAAAAATTCCGGCAAAAAAGTTTTGGTCTGTGGTCTAGGTCCAGCAGGATACACACTCGCGCATTATTTACTAAATGACGGTCACGAAATTGTTGCGATCGACGGATTAAAAATTGAACCGCTAAATCCAGAAATTTCTGGTATCGACGCTGATGGAAATAGCGCAAAATTTAAACCAATAAAATATCTCGACGAAATTTATGAATCGCTTGGGAATCGTTTAATTCAAGGCTTTGGCGGCGTTGCCGAATACGGAATAACGGTGCGTTGGGACAAAAATTATTTAAAAATTATTCGCCTACTTCTGGAGCGGCGAAAAAATTTTCGCATGTTTGGCGGCATTCGTTTTGGCTCTTCAATCACCGATAAAATCGCTTTTGAAACTTACGGCTTTGATCACATTGCACTATGTATTGGCGCTGGTCGACCTAATATTATTAATCTCAAAAATAACTTTGCCAAAGGCATTAAATCTGCTTCAGATTTTTTAATGTCGCTGCAACTTTCTGGCGCGTTCAAAGAGGAATTATTCACCAATTTACAAATCAGAATGCCGATTGTTGTAATCGGTGGAGGCCTTACGGCGACTGATACTGCCTGCGAAGCGCAAGCTTATTACTTTACGCAAATCAAAAAATTTTCTGACAAATTTTACAAAATCGGCAAAGAAAAAATCTGGCCACTGCTCAATGAAGAAGAAAAAGAAATCGCTGAAGAATTTTTAAATCAGAAAAATTTTCCGCCCGTCAAAATTCTTTACCGCAAAAAAATTCAAGACTCTCCAGCTTATAGGCTCAACCACCCCGAACTTGTGAAAGCTTTTGAAGAGGGAATTGAATTCATTGAAAATATTACGCCACTTGAAGCGGAGCTCGACAAATTTGGTCACGTAAAAAATCTCAAATGTGCGAATGGAAAATCATTTGAGTGTAAAACAATTTTAATTGCCGCAGGCACAAATCCGAATCTTTCGCCAGCACTTGAAGATGGCTTGGATCTTGAAATTGATGGAAAATATTTTGCTGAAATTGACGAGAATCATAAACATTACCCAATCACACACAGCGCACGTCCGAAAGAGTTTAGCGTTATTACAAAAATTGATGACGAAACAAAAAAAGCCGTCAGTTTTTTTGGTGATTCACATCCGAATTTTGAAGGAAATGTAGTGAAGGCAATGGCGAGCGCGAAGATTGGGCACGCAGAAATTACTCGGATCTTAAAACTTGTCACTTTTCGACAGGCCCAACGCGACTACAAAGAGGATTTTTTGGTTAGAATTGAGAAAGTTGAGATGCTATCGGATAACGTGTTTGAGATCTTTGTGAAGGCTAAGCTTTTGGCTAATCAGACTGAGATTGGTCACATTTTTCGACTACAAAATTACCACGCGCTTGCGCCAAAAATTGCCAATCAATTAATGGTAATGGAAGGAATTACGGTAACTGCTTTATCGGTTGATCGCGAGGAAGGAATCATTAGCGGAATCATCGTCGACACTGGCGGATCTGCGCATTTGATTAAAAATTTTAAAGCTGGCGATCCCTGTATTTTTATGGGCCCAAGTGGCAAGCCAACAGAAATTGCAAAGAATGAAACTGTAGTTTTTGTTGGTGGAGGGCGCGGAAATCAACCCTTAACCGCACTCGCCGAAGCCTTTAGTGCCAATGGTTGTCGGGTAATCTTTTTTGCCGGATATCGCAAAAATTCTTTTGTAATTCGTGAAGACAAAATGAAAAAATCCTGCGCTGAATTAATAATTTCAGTCAGCGACGAACCAGCTATAACCACTCGCTTTCAAGGCTCAGTGATTAACTCAGTAAAAGATTATTTCGAAAAATCTCCGACGAAAATTGATCGAATTTTCACCATTGGCAGCGATAGAATGATGCATGAACTCGCCAAGTTGCGTCACGAAAATTCTATCCTGGCTGCCGCGCCAGTGGCAATCACAAGCCTGAACTCACCAATGCAATGCATGTTAAAAGGCGTGTGCTCGCAATGTTTGCAAAAAAGAAAGAATGACGCGGGAGAGTGGGAATATTTTTACTCCTGCGGGCAACAAGATCAGGCAATGGACAAAATCGATTTTGCGCATCTTAGTAATCGCTGTGAGCAAAATTCCTTGTCGGAAAAATTGTCGAAAATGTGGATTGGGTTTTTAGAAAAATCCGCTTAACTCCATGCCTCGCAACTGCGCGAATTAAAAAGCTCAAAAAGGTCGCTAAAACAAATCATCAATAATCTTTCTCATCCCAACCTGAAGCCACTGTGTGCGGCGGTAGAACATTTCATTATTTGTATCGTAACCAGCGAAAGTTGGCTGACTGCCTGTGAGAATGTGAAAAGACAAATTGGAAGATTTAATGAATCTAAAGCCAACTTGGTAGGAACGGAAAAATCCCGGTGAATCGCGCGGCGAGTTTGGCGTTCCGTTGTAACTCTCGGCAATAAATCTGACCTGGTCTGAAGTAAGTGCCACGTCGAATGCAACGCCAAGATGCAGTCGCGTAAAGTTCGATTTTTGGTCAATATTGTGAGAAGATTTCACGCCGGAATTTACGTGAACAACCAGATCTCCATCCAAAAATTTACTAGTCGCGACACCAAGCGCATAGGTGTTTGTCGCCGAATCAAAATATTGATCTCGACCATGTTTGTCGACGTAACCAGCCTCAAGTGCAATGCTTGGGATCGCTAAATTTTTTGACTTAAAAACCATTGTCTTGGCCTGAAAAATCGGATTCGACAAGGCGACATTGCTGTTATGAAAATTATAGCCAACAAGGCCGCCGAGAGTGAGTTCAAGATTTTTTGTAACGCCGTAAGAACTGCCCAAATATCCACCAGCTAAATTTCCTAATTCTTGATTTTGTTTTTGCGGCACGTGCCAATATTCAGAATAGGCCTCAAGCGACATTTGGTTTAAATCAACTATTCCGGCATCATCCGTAACAAAAGGCAGCGCGGCTAAAGAGGTTTTGGAGCTAATTACAAAAAATAAGAAAATGAAAAATTTTCGCAGATTTACCCCATTACCTTAACAACAAACTCTCGCAATCTGTTTAGCTCTTCGATGCTTTTTCCTTTCACAAAATATTCAGATGCACCTAGGCGCATAGCCTCTTCTTTTACTTTTGTATCTTCATTTGCACTCAGCACCGCAACCGGAATTTTTGCTTCGATCTTGGCAAGAATTTGTAAACCAGAAATGTCGTGAATCGCTAAATCAAGCAGCACCAGGCCGATTTCACTTTGCTCAATTTTTAAAACTTTTTCTCCAGAAAAAAACTTCAATGCATCGCGACCATTGTCGAGAGTAATAACCTTGTAACCAAAATCTAAAAGTTCGTTTTCAATTATTTTAGAAAATAATGTCGCCTGAAATTTTTCATCTTCGATCAAAAGAACGTAACGTTTTGAAGTCATGCTATAAGATTTTTAGAATAAAAAGAACGAGTGACGACCAAATTCCAATATTAGCAATGATCACCAACCTCAACACCCAGCTTAATTTAGGATTATTGTGCAGAGAATCTGCAAATCTACCTCGCAACATTTTTCCGACTTGCAACCATTTGAAGCGATTATCGTAAATTTTTTCCAATTCCTGCTTAGCTAATTTTTTTTTCGTCTTGCTGCATGGTTTAAAATTTATTGTTCGAATCCAAAAAACACTTGGCTGCGAGGCCAGATAAAATTTTTTCTTCGAGAGAATTTTTAAGTTTATTTTTTGACAAATCTGTTTTGGCCAAATCTAAATCAACCGTGAAGGCATAAACTTCAGTAGCAATTTTAATTAAGATCTCTTTGTCAAATTGATCACCGTAAACTCTAAAAGCCAAACTCATTGCCTCGGTCAATTGTTGACGACCTCTCTCGTCAAAAGGCCTAGATGATTTACCGGTTAGGATCGCATCTGGACTAACTTCAAGCACCTCTGAAAGTTTCTTTAAAACCTCGTTAGAAACACCACTACGCCCTTTTTCAAAACCAGAAAGTAGTTGTTTGCTCACACCAATTTTCTGCGCCAGATCACTTTGGCTAATTTTTTTTTCTTCGCGTATTTGTTTTAGAAAATTTTCTGACATGTAGGTAGATAAATTTGCGCCATCTTGTGAGTGATTTTTTGCAAGTCCAGGTTGTGGATTTAGGTACTTACTTACTACTTCTTCATTGTGAGTGCGATGCCAGTAATCCAGTTTGTTAAGGTATGAATCGCCACACTGCGCTCGCAATGAAAAACTTTAGATCCCTACCCAACTTGCAAATAAAAGATCCGTCTTTACGTTGCCGCGCCTCACACGCCTGAATAGCTCAGTTGGTAGAGCAAAGGACTGAAAATCCTTGTGTCGCTGGTTCGATTCCGGCTTCAGGCACCACCACCCACCACAATCACCGCAACATTCCTTCCGCAGTCCTTTTCTTCTTGATGCGCTGATCTTCTAAAAGAAAAAAAATCTTGTTCGTTGGTGTAAGTATCAATTCGTTGATTTTTGATTTTTGTAATTCCTGATTCTTTTAATTTTTTTTCGACGTAAGAAGGAAGGTCAAACCAATATTTCCCAGCGCCCTCACCTTTGATGAAAAAAAATTTATTGTCTGAATTTTCATGCAAAAAATCTTCTAAAAATTCCTGAGAAACTTCGTAGGATTTTTGCTGAATCATTGGCCCAATCACTGCTTCAATATTTTCTGCACCAAGCTTTTTCATTTCAGTAACAGTCTCTGAAATCACGCCAAACCTTGCTCCGCGCCATCCAGCATGCGCAGCGGCGATTATTTTTTTCTCCGTGTCCCAAAATAAAATCGGCGCACAATCAGCAGTGATTATTCCAAGGACAACATTTGGTAAATTGGTTACCAGCGCGTCTGCCTTGGGCAAATTTTGATTGCCGTGAATTTTTTCTGCATGATCAACAACAACAACTTCGGCACCGTGAATTTGATTTACGAATAAAACTGCCGCCGGAGAAAAATTTTTTTTACGCAGCGCAAAATCAAGACTCATTCGCTCAGATAAACCGCGATCAATTGCACAATCTTTGCCAAAAAAATGATATTTGATGCTCATGTATGGGACTTAAAAAATCTGAGTTTCTCTAAATATTCTTGCGGGTCTTTAACCGTGACAAAGGAATCTTTAGGCGTGAAGAACATGTCGTGAAGCCTTGTCAATAAAAAGCGCATCGCCGCACCGACTAAGGCGGTTTTTAGAAAATCTTTTTCCTCTTCGGAAAATTTTCTGACTGTTTCGTAGCCTTGAAATAGCGCAGCAAATTTTTCTTCATCATCGACCCAGGCGGTTACGGCAATGGCAAAATCGTAGATCAAGGCATCATTGGCCGCAAAATAAAAATCGATTATTCCGCTCACTTTTTCATCTTCATCAAAAAAAACATTGTCGAAAAAAAGATCTAGATGCACTGGGGCGCTAGGCAGATCAAGGCGCCAACATTTTTCTAGAAAATCTAAATTATCCAAAATTTCTTCGCGTAAATCTTTTTGGTAATTATCAAGCAATCGTTCGAACTTAGAAAACAAAGGACGAAGACTAAAAATTCCTAAATCATTTTTGCGCGACATTGAAAAATCAGCGGAGGCTAAATGCAATTTGGCTAAAATTTTTCCGACTTCAAAACAGCTATTCGTCGTAATTTTTTCGACAGCTTTTCCACTTAAAAAAGTAACGATTGCTGATTTTTTCTCTTTGAGATCAACAAGCACAGAACCTTTATTGCTCAGGATTGGTCGCGGACAAGAAATTTCATTTTCTGCCAAGTGCAGTTTTAAATTTATGAAAAATGGCAGATCCTTTTTGGCAAGGCGCGACTCAAAAATTGTCAGAATAAACTTGCCCTGATTAGTCTCTAAAATGAAGTTAGAATTGTCGATTCCTTCAAGAATTTCTTTGAAATCAACTAACTCTCCGATGCTGTATTTTCTAAGGTGAGAAGTAATTTCTTCCCTTGTAACTTTTGTGTAAACCGCCATAAATTTAGACTTAATTTAATCTCGAAAAATGCTCTCCCAGAATCTCAAAGAATCCCTTCTAGCCTGCTCCATTATCGTGCAAAAAAGAATGGATGAACTTTTACCTCGCGACTTCGCCGATTCAAAATTGATTGAAGCAATGCGCTATTCAACACTGTCTGAAGGAAAAAGAATTCGTCCATTTTTATTGATGGCTTCAGCGCAAATTTTTGGGGTGTCAATTTTAACTTCGCTTAACGCCGCGGTGGCGCTGGAATTCATCCATGTTTACTCGTTGATTCACGATGATTTACCAGCGATGGATAATGATGATTTTAGGCGCGGCAGACCTTCAAATCACAAAAAATTTAATGAGGCCACCGCTATTCTTGCTGGCGATGCATTGCTTACTTATGCTTTTCAAATACTCGCTGATCCCGCTACGCACAAAGATACTTCGGTTCGCTGCGAGTTAATTCAAATAATTTCTAAAGCCGCTGGATTCTCTGGAATGGCCGGCGGACAAATGATGGATCTTGAAAAAGCTGAGCAAAAAATTTCCAAAGAAACTCTTGCCAAATTGCATCGCTTAAAAACCGGTGAACTTTTTATGGCAGCAGCAGAAAGTGGTGCTGCTATTGGTCGCTGCGGGGTCTATGAACGTCATGCGCTGCGTTATTTTGCCCATGATTTGGGTTTGGCTTTTCAGATCAAGGATGATGTTTTGGATCATCGCGACATCAGCACCAATAAATTTGAAATCGAAGAAACGCGTCACAAAAAACCAAAAGAAAATGCCAGCATCGTTGATGTAGTTGGTTTAGAAAATGCCGAAAAGCAGCTAAAATTATTACACGAACAATCGATCGCTCATTTACGAATTTTTGGCGACAAAGCTAAGTTGCTGATTGACCTCGCCGAGTTCGTAATAATGAGAGAGAAATAACAAATTTAATCCGACCAAAGCACTAACATTTTCTTTTCACACCATCCCTGTAAAAAGATCGAAAATAATAAAAATATGAAAATCACAGTAATCGGCAGTGGCTACGTAGGTTTGGTTTCGGGCGTTTGTTTTGCTAAACTTGGACATGAAGTTGTCTGCGTCGACAAAGACGAAAAGAAAATTTCTCAATTAAGATCTGGCGTAGTTCCAATTTTTGAACCCGGGCTTTCTGAGTTGCTTGCTGAAGTAAAAATTTCTTTTACTACAAATTTAATAGATGGTTTAAACGGCTCTAGCGTTGTTTTCATTGCCGTTGGCACTCCGCAAGATGAAGATGGATCAGCTGATCTTTCTTACGTTCTTGCCGCCACAAAAGAAGTCGCAGAACTTTCAGATTCTTATAAATTAATCGTCACCAAATCGACAGTTCCGGCAGGCACTGGTGCAAAAATAAAAGCACTAGTTAAGCAAATAAATCCGCAGCTAGATTTTGCCGTAGCTTCTAATCCAGAATTTTTGCGCGAAGGTGTTGCGATCAATGATTTCATGAATCCAGACCGCATTGTTATCGGAGTTGAAGATGAAAAATCACAAAAAATTTTCGCCGAAATTTACGCAAAATTCGCGCCAGAAAAATTAGTCTCAACCGACATCATCACCGCCGAATTAATCAAATACGCCTCTAACTCTTTCCTCGCCACCAAAATTTCTTTTATCAATGAAATGTCTGATTTATGCGAGGCGGTTGGCGGCAATATAAAGCAACTTGCCCGCGCTGTGGGATTAGACTCGCGCATTGGTGAAAAATTTTTAAATCCTGGCCCCGGATTTGGCGGATCATGTTTTCCAAAAGACATTTTAGCGATTCTAAATGTCGCCAAAGAAAATTCTGTTGAGCTCTCTTTGATCGATTCAGTAATAGCTTCGAATCAAAAAAGAAAAATCAGAATGGTCGAAAAAATTCTCACCATTCCCGCCAAAAAAATCGCACTTCTTGGTCTCGCTTTCAAAGGAAATACCGATGATATTCGCTATTCGCCAGCAATCACCATCGCTAAAGAATTGGCCAAACAAGATGTAAAAATTTTCGCTCACGATTTTGCCGCAATTGAAAATGCAAAAGTGGAATTGGCGGAATTTAAAAATATTTCTTTCTGCGAAGATGTTTACGAAGCTGCAGCTGATGCAGATTTAATCGTAATCGTTACCGAGTGGGAAAAATATCGCGAGTTAGATTTTACAAAAATTCGAACCAAAAAAATCATCGATTTACGTAATCTTTTTGATGAGAAAGAAATGAGAAAAAATGGGTTCGAATATTACTGCGTCGGCAGTAAGTAAAATTGTCATCTTCGAAGTTCTGCAGACTTCACGGGTAAAGTAAAAAATATTAGCCCCCGTAGCTCAGGGGATAGAGCATTGGTTTCCTAAACCATGTGCGCATGTTCGAGTCATGCCGGGGGCACCAAATTTCTTTTCCTAAATCCCTAACTTTGCAGGGACGAGGTTTAAAGTAATTGATCCAAAGAGTTTGATATTTTTTTCTCAGATCTCTCGTCCATTACTATTTTATAATCCCAAAACTTTAGGACTTCGTATTTTTATTAGGTTTTTTCAAACCACTCCAAAACCAGCGACAAGTCGCAAAGAAATTATAATCAAAGCCGCTATCTAGAAATATGATCCAAATCGGAAATATAACATTGCCAGGCAACGTCCTTCTCGCGCCAATGTCGGGAGTAACTGATCTACCTTTTCGTCGTTTAGTAAAAAAATTCGGCGCGCCTTTGGTGATTTCAGAAATGATCGCCTCGCGCGCGATGATCATGCAAACGCGTGACTCGCTAAAAAAATGTGAGAGAGATGATGCGATTTACCCAATGTCTGTGCAGCTTGCCGGCTGTGATCCAGAAATTATGGCCGAAGCAGCGAAGCTTAATGAAGATCTCGGAGCCGACATCATCGACATTAATTTCGGCTGCCCAGTCAAAAAAGTTGTAAATAGTTTTGCTGGCAGCGCCTTGATGAAAGACGAAGATCTTGCCACGCGCATCATGGAAGCGGTGGTTAAGGCCGTGAAAATTCC
>CAMBES010000021.1 GCA_945865855.1 Rhizobium sp. Q54
GGTTTGTAGTTGCAATTTTTCAAAAGTTTTTTGTACAAATTATGTGGTTTTTGCGGCGAGTTTTTTTCTAACTTCAGCTGATCTTCCACCGAGAATTTTAATTGATATGTGGATAAAAGATGAGCTCTCTTGGTTTGGCAATCCAACTAAATATTCATCGAAAGAAACACTGCGACACTTACACTGATCTGCATCGAAATTGCCTTCAGTGATTGAAGTCATAATTTTTTGAATCTCGGTTTGAATTTTTTGAACTGAGTTTTTTGGAAAATTTACAGAATGTTCGACGATTACGTGTGGCATGTGAGGAGTTGTTTTGATATTAAAAAAAGAAGCGGCAAACATTGAAGTTCAAGAAAATTTCTCAATTCAATTTTTAGCTTATGTCGAAGTTTGATTTACCTTACGCACAACCAATTGCTGCTGACAAAAAAATTCTCTACATTAACGCTCGCGTCATTGATCCAAAGTCAGGCTATGACAAGCTCAGCAGCCTTTTAACTGTTGGCGATAAAATCGCAGATTTAGGTGAAAATATTTCTGCCAAAGGTGCAGAAGTAATTGATTGTAAAGGTCATTTACTCGCTCCGGGCTTAATCGATATTCAAGTGCATTTTCGTTACCCAGGACAAACCCATAAAGAAGATTTAGAGACTGGTTCGAAGTCTGCTGTAGTTGGCGGAATCACCTCAGTTGTTTGTCAGCCAAACACCATTCCAACTCTCGATTCAGTTGAAGTTTTAAATGATCTTCACGCCAAAGCTCGCGAGGTCGCGCATTGCAATGTTCGTGCTTACGCTTGCATCACAAAAAATATGAAAGGCGAAGATATTGCTGATTTACCAGCGCTGAAAGCTGCGGGGGCTGTTGGCTTCACTGACGATGGTCTGCCGGTGATGAATGCGCAATTAATGCGTCGCGCCTTCGAAAATTCACGCGATCTTGGAGTTGTAATTGCGCAGCATGCAGAAGATTTAAATCTTACGAATAAAGGCTGCATCAATGAGGGCGAGGTATCTAAAAAACTTGGCGTGCGTGGCATTCCAAATATTTCTGAGTCGGTAATTGTTGAGCGCGATTTGGCAATTCTTGAAGCTGTCGGTGGTCGTTATCACTTGCTTCATGTTTCAACTCGTGAGGCTTTAGATGCTATTAAACGCGCGAAAGAAAAAGGTCTTGCAGCCACGGTGGAAGTTTCTCCGCACCATTTTATGCTGAATGATGAGCAGGTTTTAAAATCAGGAACTAATGCAAAAATGAATCCGCCTTTGCGTTCTGAAAAAGATCGCTTGGCTTTGATCGAAGGTTTGCGCTCTGGCTTAATTGACGCAATTGCCACAGATCACGCGCCACATGATTTACCTTCAAAAGAAAAACCTTTGCAGGAAGCAACTTTCGGAATTGTCGGCGTAGAAACCATGTTGCCACTTTCGCTAAACCTTTTTCACCAAGGCTTATTAAGCCTTCGCGACCTACTCGCCAAGATGACTTGCAACGCAGCTAAGATTATTAATTTCGACGGTGGCGTGATTGAAAGAGGCGCACGTGCTGATTTGGTGCTAATTGATTTGAATCACGAATGGGAAATCGATTCACAGAAATTTTACAGCAAATCAAAAAATTCTCCCTTTGATGGATTTAAAGTGAAAGGTCGTGCGATTAGAACAGTTGTGGCCGGAAAGACTGTTTACGAATTTTAATAAAAAAATTTCGTCGGTTGAGCGGAGTTGAAATCAATAAAGTTTTGCGTTGATCTTTTTTTGGTTTCGACTTCGCTCAACCGGCAAAAAGATGTCTTAAAAAATGAATATCAGAAAAATTCTAATCATTGCCGGCTCTGATCCTTCGGGTGGCGCAGGCATTCAGGCTGATATAAAAACTGCTACTGCGCACAAAGTTTATGCCGCTGCTGCAATCACTTGTCTAACTGCGCAAAATACTGAAAGAGTTTTTGCGATTCATAATTCACCAATCGAATTTTTACGTCAGCAAATCGAAGTTGTTATGGACGACATCGAATTCGACGCGATAAAAATTGGAATGCTCGGAACTGTTGAAATCATTGATTGCGTCGCCGATGTTTTAAAGAGAAAGGCCAAAGTAAATAAAGGTAAAATTCCTTTAATTTTAGACACGGTAATGGTCGCAACTTCTGGTGATTTACTCCTCAAAAAAAATGCCATCGCGGCATTAAAATCAAAATTAATTAATGGGGCTTACATCGTCACGCCAAACATTGACGAAGCTGAAGTTTTAGCTGAAATGAAAATCAAAAATATTTCCGACATGCAGCAAGCAGCCTTAAAAATAAAGGCTTTAGGCTGTTTGGCGGTTTTAATAAAAGGCGGTCATTTAAATTTCTCTGATGGAAAAATTCATAGCATTTTGCTCGACGAAAAAAATAATTTTCACCGCATCAGCAACAAAAAAATAGAAAACATTAAACTGCACGGAACCGGCTGCACCTTGGCCTCGGCTCTTTCCTGCAATATTGCAAGAAAAATGGATTTAGTCAGTGCGACAAGAAAAGCCAATCAATATGTTTTTCGTTCAGCAGTAAAAAATCTGTTAGTGGGGAAGGGTAGTTTGGTGTTGCGGCATTTTTAACGATTTCTATTAATTCGATAGAAATAGGATTGGAGCCAATCGAATAGAAAAGATAAAACAACCCAGCTTTTTTCACTAGACAGATCTTGCATCAGCAAGGTTAAGGCTCGCAAACAAAAGACTCTTAATCAGCAGGCAAGCACGCTTCCAAAAAATCTCTACGACGGAAAAACTTTAAAGCCAGAACTAGAATCAGTCTTTGTAGATCTGGGATGAAAAGAGCATAACTTTGAATTTGACCTGCTTAGAAAATTACACTAAATTTAATCTCCATTCCATATCAAGAAACTACTAAAGCTTAAAAAGCTAACCAAGATCAATCCTCATTACTTGCTCTAAGTTATTAAAGGCTTCAAAGAGTTTAACTGAGTAGTAAGTGAGCTACAATTCCCTTCAATAACCAAGAATGATTTTTCAAGTTTTTTCATTTCATTTTCCAGCTTAGAAAGCTCCTGAATATCTCCCGCTTCCTTTGCTTGATTGATTTCCATTTGTTTTATCTGCTTATCAAGTTTGACCATTTTTAATTGACTATCAGATTGATGTTTGTTGACCTCAAGCGCAGCAACTACTTTTTCATCGACTACACCATCTTTATTTTTAGCGGCGTCGAGCAAGATACTTCCGGCCTCTAGACTGATGTTGGGTGACTTCATTAGCGCATCAGAGATGCTGGCGCCGAATGTAACTTCGAAACTGGTTGCGACGAGCCCCATAGCAGTCTTTTTTTCTAACGTATTTCCGTCTAATGCTTTTTCTGCATCTATTCCAGCTTGTTTAATAAGATCGGCTTTCCTTGACGCGTCGCCATCTTTCAACAAAGAAGCTGCGAGTTCGTGAGCAAGCATTTTTTCGGCAAATTCTTTGGAAAGTTCAGAATCATTTTTGGCTTTTCGCTGCATTTCTATAAGTTCTAGCTGAGGATCTTTGATGAATTTGATTCCAAGCCTTTCATTAAACTTACTGAGAGCCTCTGCTTTTTCAGAAAGGGTTTTGCCATCACTTGTTGCTAAGTCTTTCAATAATTTATTTCTCTCACTTGTTGCATTACCTGTTCGGCGGACATTGTCATTATCTCTATAATAAACTGCTGCTGCTCGGTCATACATTTGCTTTCCAAGCCCCCGCGTATCTTTCGCGCTTTTTGCGCTGTCGCCAATTGTTTTTAGAAAAAAATCTTGTTTCTGAGCTTCTCTTTCATTGTCCTTAATCATCTGCTTTCTTTCGGTATTGTTTTTAGCCGAATTTAGATCTTGAGGGGTTTTTTGATTTTGCAGCTGTGAGCGCATGGCTTCTATTCTAGATTCATGGGTTTTGGCTTTGTAGGTATTATTAAAAATATCTGAGGATTGCGATATACCAGAAGAACTAAACAAAGATTTTGGATTTTCCTTGCGATCAAGTTCGCGCTCAAAGCTTCTCTGCATTCTGCCCGGATTGCGATGAGGACTATTTATTGCACCGTGATAAGTATTGCTGAGAAGTCTTCCTAAGCTAAGACCTATTGTACTTTCTTCAGCTTGACGTCCAGCAAGATGCGCTCTGAATTCATTCTGTTTACTTGGGGCAAAGGCAAAAGCTTTTGCGGCTTGAGCTGCCGTCATACTACCATGACTTGTCATTAAATCTTTAATGCCTTTTTCACCTAGATAGCCATTAACTTTTTCTGCAGAAGTTGCAGAAAGGTTTTTTTGAGCCCATTCACTTGCCTTGTTCCCTAGGTGAGTTGCGATAGCTGCTTGACCAATCGGAGTTTGGTCGCCCATATTCTTCATATCTTTTGCTTCTTGTTTGAGAAAATCTCGGAGAGGTTCTTTGACTAATTTTTGGTCCATGAAGGCACCAATAGACTGGTCGCTTATGCCAGATGCTGACATTTTTAAAGGTTCTGCGAGCATTCTAGCTTGCATTGCGCTTGAGAATGCCGATCTCATCGCCATTTCTTTTTCTGCTCCACTTTTTCCTTCTCCGGCACTTGCTGCGCTTTTCATAGCTTCGCCCATGATGTTTTGGCCAATCGGATTATTGGGCAATCTGCTGAGAATTCCGTCACGAAGAGAGGAGAGACCTGTTGCATCCGAAATTCGACCCATTCCATACATTGCCATGGAAGTTCCTTCAGTAGCGACTTTATTAAATACTTTTCCAGCAACTCCGGCTGCTCCACGATAAGCTGTGCCGGCACCCATTTTGCTGTAAGGAACCGCAGCGCCAGATGCGTCCTTAGCGATACCTGGACTTGCGGCATTGCCACTAATTTTAAGAGAGAATAAAGCAGCTACAACATTCGGAAGTTTGTCGATCAAGTCATACATTACAAAGAGTAATCCAGCAATGGCGGCAAAAAAAGTAAGCCATTCAGGAAAACTGCGTTCAAAATCAACGGTTTTTAAAATAGTCATTTTTAATGGTCCGATCAACAACCCTTGAGTGCAGGCTCGATAAAGAAGCATTTCGGTAAAGTTCTTATCGATGATCGTTACGAAGAGATAGAGAACGATAAATAGAACAATCATTTCAAACGACCTGCCGGCGACGTAGCCGATCCAATTATTGAAGTAGCCTGCAGTTTTGGTGAATAAGGTGAAAACAATAAATATTGGCCCAATCGACAGCACAAAAATAAGCTTAATCAAGTTGGTAATATAGATCGTTGCGATAAACAACATCACGGCGATGAACATGAAAATCACGGCGTAGATCATGATCATGTAGAAGAAGCCAAAGAAGTCGCTGAAGAATAAAGCAGCAATTTTTTTTGCCGTCGCTTCAGACATGAGTTTTTTGATGATGAGATCGACGTAAGCGAAACGAGTGGCGCTACTTTCTTCGGCTACTCGATCCATTTGCGCTACTTTGATCATCGAAGTCTGTTCAATGCTTGAATCAGATAAACTCATGAATATTCCGATGACGTAATTCATTCCGTCCATAAAAAAGCCGACGATGATCTCGTTGTAAAAGTACCAACTGGTCGGACTTACAAAGAACATAATCAGGGCGATTTTGAGCATTCTGCTCATTATCTCTTTCTTATTCATTTCGACTAAACCCCAAATGTGAGCGGCGCCAAAAAGTGTAACGTAAAAAATAAGCGACATTTGCATCGCGAGAGAAAAGCCAGAATCTTGAACGATCGCTAAATACATGAAGCGGATTATTCCGCCCTCCCTATTGCCATCATCATCTACTTTGCCTAGGAGTGCTTTTTCTACTACCGAGACCAATGATTCTAATAGCCCGCTCTCTTTAGAGCTACCAACTCCGCGCAAAATCTGAATATTATATGAGCCGTAATTATCCCTATAATAGGTGTCATACATAATGACTTTGAGATATTCGTTTGACGTGTGATACTCGTCATTGCCAGTTTCCGTGTCAACATCATCATTTCCATCCTTATCATCTTTAATGAAGATGCGATCATTGGCGCTTCGAAAAACATAGCGCGTCATGTCATTACCTGATGAGTCTACGCATTCACCATTCGAATTACGAAGAACATTACAAATACTCTCTTCCGAAAATAGATGATAAGCCCTAATTGGCGTAGTAACTCCGCTAGCTCCCCATAGTGAAATATAAGCACCCATTCCACGATCATATTTACAATTAGTCTGTTGGTCAGAGATTTTAATGACTTCATTCTTGTCTAAAAGATCGCGTGGAAAATGATGAATTCCGTAATCGGTGGCTGCACCATGTTGTTGAGTGCAGGTGCATCTTATTGCATCATCTTGATGAGTTCCATTAGAGGCGCAATTAAGTTGGTTTCCATCCTTATCTTGAGTGTAGAGATTTCCAGATGGATCTTCTTCTGCGGTAGGTGTCTGATTTTCGTAACAAATGCAATTGGCAAAACCTTCTTTCTTAGCGCAGGTATTGCATCGAGGCAATTTATTAATTAAGCCAGCATCGCCATTTAGGGATGTCCAAGATCCATTTATCTGCATCAGAAATTCAGTACCGTTGGATCTTAGTGATGTGTCTTTCCAATCCACCCTTTGACCACCACTTGCTTGATCATAGGTGCCATAAATTCGTGAGGGTTTTGATTCAATAGTTATTGATTGGGAATCAAATTCATCAGCTTCAACACAACCTTCAGTGCAAGATAGAAGAGATGTCGCCAAAAAAATCAGCGCCAGGAAATGTGCTATTTTTTTGGGTAGGTTCATCAAATAACTTAATTTTGAAATCGCATCGGATGGTACCTGCGGCCGGACTCGAACCGGCAAGGGATATACTCCCCACGGATTTTAAGTCCGTTATGTCTACCATTCCATCACGCAGGCAATTATTCACTTAATCTAAAGAGGTCAAGCTAATCACTTCTTTAAGCGGAGTAAATTATTTTTAAAATTCTTTAACTCCACACCTAACTCAAGTTATTTTAACTTCTTTAAAAGTTCGTCGAATTTTCCTTAATTTTAGCAAAAAAATCTATTTAGAAAATCTTACTCGCGTTGCTTTTGTATGATTTATTTTTCCAATAATTCGCGAGCCTTTTTGCTTAGGTCCACATTCAATTCCTTTAACTGTTTTTCCGAAACATTGGCTGGTGCATTCATCATCAAATCTTGCGCTTTACCATTCATCGGAAATGGAATTACTTCACGAATATTTGGTTCATCAGCAAGAAGCATGATGATGCGATCAATGCCCGGAGCGATTCCACCATGTGGTGGCGCGCCATATTTAAAGGCGTTAAGCATTGCGCCAAATTTTTCTTCCACCACTTCACGACCATAACCTGCAAGCTCAAAAGCCCTATACATAATTTCTGGTTTGTGATTTCGGATTGCGCCTGAAGATAATTCAACACCATTACAAACAATGTCGTATTGAAATGCTTTGATGTTTAGCGGATCTTGTGAATTCAAGGCTTCAAGCCCGCCTTGTGGCATTGAAAAAGGATTATGTGAAAATTCAATTTTGCCATTTTCTTCGTCCATTTCGTACATCGGGAAGTCAACGATCCAGCAGAATTTATAAATTGATTCATCGATCAAATTTAAGTCGCAACCAAGCTTAATACGAACTTGACCGGCGATTTTCGCGGCCTCGGATTTTTTCCCACAAGAGAAGAAAACCGCATCGCCATTCTGTAAGCCGACAGTTTGTTTAAGTTCTGCAAGTTTTTCTGCGCTCAAAAATTTTGCGATTGGGCCTTTTCCTTCGCCCATTTCATCAAAAATAATGTAAGCTAAACCCTTGGCGCCATTGCCTTGAGCGAATTCGATCATTTTGTCGAAGAATGATCTTGGTTGCGCTGCGCATTTTGGCGCCGGAATCGCGCGAATAGTTGCGCCTTGCTCAATTTGTTTAGCAAAAATTGAAAAATCTGAGCCACGGAAAATGTTAGTTGCGTCAGAAATTAAAATCGGATTGCGCAAATCAGGCTTGTCAATTCCATATTTTAACATCGCCTCTTCGTAAGAAATGTGGATGAAATTTTCGTCGGAAGTTTTTTTCACGCCGTATTTTTTGAAGATAGTTTTAAGCACTGGCTCGATTGCTTTGAATACGTCTTCTTGTTCAACAAACGACATTTCCATGTCGAGTTGATAAAATTCTGGAGTGCGATCCGCGCGCAAATCTTCGTCACGAAAACAGGGGGCAATTTGGAAATAGCGGTTAAAACCCGCTACCATCAAAAGCTGTTTGAACTGCTGTGGAGCTTGGGGCAGAGCGTAGAATTTTCCTGGGTGAAGACGGGCAGGGACTAAATAATCGCGAGCACCTTCCGGAGATGAAGCAGTAAGAATTGGAGTTTGAATTTCCAGAAATCCTTGTGCTGTCATTTCGGCGCGAATGCTTGAAATAACTTGGCTGCGCAAAACAATATTCTTGTGAGTTTTTTCACGACGTAGATCGAGGAAGCGATATTTTAAACGCAATTCTTCTGGATATTCGTTACTATCATTAATCTGAAAAGGAATTTGCTCAGCTGCAGATTCAACAATTAATTGGCTAATTTTGACTTCAATTTCTCCGGTTTTGATATTCGCATTTACCGCGTCAGTAGCGCGAGCAACAACTTCTCCCATTACGGTAATTACCGACTCAAGCTTGATTGGCTGAAGTGAATCTGTAACAAGTTGCGTAATGCCGAAATGGTCGCGCAAATCAATAAAAATAAGGCTTCCGTGATCGCGCTTTGAATGAACCCAGCCTGAAAGTTTTACTATTTGTCCGACATGAGATTTTCTCAACTCGGAGCAATTATGTGTTCTATATTTATGCATCTAGTAAACGTCGTAGGAGTTAGTGCCGCCGTGATAATATCTGTTGCGGCAGACATTACATTTTGACATGCTGGCGATGAAAAGTTCGATGGCGCGAGGTTCTTTTAAACAGATGAACCAGCCAACCATATGCAAGGCAGGAAGAATAACTAAAAGGAATATGAATTGATCAGTAATGATAAAAGCGAGAAGCGAACAAATTCCGTTAAGCGCAGCAAAAGTGTAGCTAACTCCGCATAACATTGATGGTCGGGTTAAGCCCAAGAATAGTGGATCGGTAGCCAGTTGGCCAGTAGACGACATTTATTTAAAAAATGAAGATTGAATCAGAAGAATGCGCGCATAAAACGCGCCGCCCTTTGAAAAGTCAACCCGCGCCAACGTCATAATTTGGCAGGGTCAGCATGACTCAATTCGCCACCCTGATTCTATTAAAGGGTAACAAAATTTAACCAAGAAAATCATGTCATTTTTAGCCTCATCTCTTTCCAAAATTAAGCCATCTCCAACAATTGCTGTTTCGATGAAGGCTGCAGAGCTAAAGGCTTCGGGCAAGGATATTATTTCACTTGGAATGGGTGAGCCAGACTTCGACACGCCAGAAAACATTAAAAATGCGGCGATCGAAGCAATCAGAAAAGGTGATACAAAATACACCGCAGTTGACGGAACTGCCGCACTTAAAAAAGCAATCATCGGCAAGTTTAAGCGCGAAAATAATTTGGAATATAAACATTCCGAGATCTGTGTTTCAACCGGTGCGAAACAAGTTATTTACAATGCATTAATCGCCTCAATCAATCCTGGAGATGAGGTAATTATTCCTGCACCTTACTGGGTTTCTTACCCAGACATGGTTTTGCTTGCTGGCGGAAATCCGGTGATCGTTGAATCTTTGGTAAAAAATAATTTTAAAATTTCACCAACATCTCTCGAAGAAAAAATTACGCCAAAAACTAAATGGATAATTTTTAATTCGCCAAGCAACCCTACAGGCACGTGCTATTCAGCTGCTGAGCTTAAAGACCTAGCAGAAGTTTTATTGCGTCATCCGCAAGTTCACGTGATGGCTGACGACATTTACGAACACTTAATTTTTGATAATTTTAAATTCGCCACACTCGCAGAAGTTGAACCAAAATTGAAAGAGCGCACCTTAATCGTTAACGGTGTTTCTAAAGCTTACGCAATGACTGGTTGGAGAATTGGTTACGGCGCTGGTCCAGAAAAATTGATCAAAGCAATGGCAATGATTCAATCGCAAAGCACTTCTAGCCCATCTTCAATTTCACAAGCGGCATCAGTTGAGGCGCTAAATGGCGTACAAGATTACATCCAAACTAACGCCAAACTTTTCGAATCACGTCGCAACATGGTCGTAGAAATGCTTAACAAAATTGACGGCATTAATTGCAATATTCCCAAAGGCGCCTTTTACGTATTTCCTTCTTGCGTTGGCCTTTACGGCAAAAAAACTCTCGCTGGAAAAGTAATTGAAAACGACAATGACTTCGCCGCCTACATTTTGGAAGAAGCTCTGGTGGCAGTAGTTCCTGGCGTTGCTTTTGGCGCTCCAGATTTCTTCAGAATTTCCTACGCCGCCTCCGAAGAATTTTTGAAAAATGCAATGAATCGCATCGCCGATGCTTGTGCGAAGTTAAGCTAGTTCGACCGCAAAAACTTTGGTGGGAAATTATTCAAGGCGCCTCAATTTCTAAGAATCGACCTCTCTGCACTTCGCAAAATAGAGCCTCTTCGAGATGAGGTGCTTCGACTCTTAGAAGGCGAACAACCAAAGATATTGGAACGTAAAAAAACCGGTGACAGAATTTTGAAGAAAATAATGGGATTTGTTGAAACTTTCATCAACGGCATGTCTGCAACTTAAATAACACCGAGAAATGCTTCTAACTTTCGACATTGGAAATACCAACATCGTCATCGGTCTTTTTGATGATGATAAATTAATTAAAAAATGGCGCTTGCCGAGCAGCACTAAAAAATCTGCTGATGATTACGCCGTTGATTTGATCGAACTTTTTCTCACCGATAAAATCGACTGCTTGAAAATTAGCGGATGCATCATTGGTTCAGTGGTGCCAGTGCTTATTGGTCTTATTAATGAAGCGGTAAAAAAATTTCTTCCTGAAGAAATCACCAAAAAAATTCTTATTCTTGGCGAAGATAAAACTCATCTTCCGATCGAAATCAAAATCAAAAATAAAAATGAAGTCGGGCACGACCGCTTGATCAATTCAATTGCCGGATTCAAAAAGTTTGGCGGCAATTTAATCATCGTTGATTTTGGCACTGCGACTACTTTTGACGTAGTAGGAGAGGGCGGAGAATATCTCGGCGGCGTAATTGCTCCTGGCATTAATCTCTCGCTAAAAGCCTTGCACGACGCCACAGCACAGCTTCCAAGAATTTCGGTGAAGCAACAAAAAAATGTTATTGGCACCACAACAATCGAAGCAATGAATTCGGGTGTTTACTTCGGTTATATCTCGCTAATTGAAGGAATGATTGAAAGAATTGAAAAAGAACTAAATCACAAAACTACTCACATCATCACTGGCGGTCTCGCCGAAATTTTTAAAGATGCTTTGACGAACTCGGTCAAGCATCACGAACCCGATCTAACGCTGGAAGGCTTAAGAATTATTCACGAAGAAAATTCGAAACCGTCATTGCGAGCTTAGCTAAGCTATTCATGACGAATAACCAAATAATAAACATGGAACTTAATTTAAAAAAACATCACTCCGACCTTCTTTTTCTCCCCCTTGGCGGCGCCAATGAAATCGGGATGAATGTTAATCTCTACCATCTCGACGGCAAATGGCTAATGGTCGATTGCGGCGTTGGCTTTGCTTACGATATTCCTGGTGTCGACATGATGACTGCCGATATTTCTTTCATTAAACAGCATCGTCACAACCTTCTTGGAATTGTGTTAACTCACATCCACGAAGACCACATGGGCGCTGTTCAATATTTGTGGGAAGAATTACGCGTGCCGGTCTACGCAACGAATTTTGGTGCGAATTTTTTACGCACGAAGCTGGAAGAATACAAACTCGATAAAGTGGTTCCAATCCGCATTATTGATGGCTCAAAGCAGTTAGATCTTCATCCATTTAAAATCGATTTTATTGGTCTGACTCACTCGGTTCCAGAAATGAAAGCTTTGCTGATTCGCACTCACAAAGGAAATGTTTTGCACACAGGAGATTGGAAATTTGATCCAAATCCCGTGGTCGGTGAAGTTTCAGAAAAAGAAAAAATTCGTGCCTTAGGTGATGCTGGTGAAATTACCGCGATGATTTGCGACTCAACAAACTCATTATCTCCTGGCCACTCTCGCTCTGAAGGCGAACTTTATGAATCACTAAAAAGTTTAATCGAAGGAAGGAAAGGTTTAGTCGGCGTTACAACTTTTGCCTCTAACATCGCTCGTATTCACACCATCGCGCGCATTGCTCGCGATGTGGGTCGCAAGGTTGTGCTTGCAGGATTTTCTTTGCATCGTCTGCATGAAGTCGGCAAAAAAAGCGGATTTTTTACCGAAGATTTTGAATTTATTTCCGATCGCGAAATGAAGTTTTACGATAAAAAAGAAATCCTCGTAATCGCAACAGGATGTCAAGGTGAGCCTAGAGCTGCAACGCGCAAAATTGCCAACAACCTTCATCCAAGCATTCATTTTACCAAAGGTGATTTGATGATTTTTTCATCAAAAATTATTCCCGGAAATGAGAAAAAAATCTTCAAACTTTTTGCCGAACTCGCCAAAAAACAAATCGATGTAATGACCGAAAAAGATCATTTCGTTCACGTTTCTGGCCATCCTTCACAAGATGAGTTGCGCGAAATGTATGCTTTAGCACGACCAAAAATCGCCATTCCAGTTCACGGAGAATTTCTTCACACTAAAACTCACTGTGAGATTGCCGCCGATTCTAAAGTGGGTCGCGTCATCCAAATCGAAAATGGCTTGGCGGTAAAAATTGATGGAGAAAATCCAGCAAATTCAACCGCGGTTGGTTCCGTGAAAGTTGGCTATTTTGGTGTCGATGGCAAACAGCTTCTTGATTTCAAAGGCGAAGTAATTCGCGAACGCAGAAAGTTAGAAATGGCTGGAATAGTAATGGTCTCATTCGCGGTGAACGACTCGCTGAGCTTAGTTTCAAAAATCAATTTAATCGCGGTTGGTTCTTACGACTTCAGACAAGACAGAGATGCCGAAGAAATAATCAAAAAAGAAATCACATTTTTCTTAAAGCATAAGGCCAAAGAGCTTGATTTGCATGATGGTTTTGGAATTCGCTTTTTGAAGAAAAAGAAAAATAAAAAACTGCAAGAAGCAAAAATCTTTGCTGAAATTGAAAAATCTTTGCGCTCAAAATTATTAAAAATCCTTGAAGATTTAATGGGTAAAAGACCAGCGTTGGAAGTGATGATTCACCTAATAAACTAAAAACCTCCTCTCCCTACTCGTCACGTCATCCCCGCGAAGGCGGGGATCCATGAGGACTAACAACTCACTCCGAGCGCGCTGTCCTGGATCCCCGCCTTCGCGGGGATGACACAATAAAATTCTCAACACATGAAAGCAGAATTCAAAATCATCGCCGATCACCTACGCTCATCATCTTTTCTAATCGCTGATGGCGTAATGCCAAGCAATGAAGGGCGAGGTTACGTACTTCGTCGCATTATGCGTCGCGCCATGCGCCAGCTTCACAAACTTGGCGCCAAACAAGCTTCAATGTATAAGCTTGTTGATTCTTTGATTAAAGAAATGGGCGTCGCCTATCCAGAATTGGGGAGAGCTCGTGACACCATCGTTGAAACGCTAAAGAACGAAGAAGAGAAATTCCGCGAAACTTTGGAAAAGGGCTTGAAGATTTTGGAAGAGGAAATTCTTAAAATAAAATCACAGAAATTCTCTGGCGCTATCGCCTTCAAACTCTACGATACCTACGGCTTTCCGCTTGATCTCACGCAAGATATTCTGAAGGAAAAAAACCTCGAAGTTGATGTTGAAGAATTCAATCGCGAAATGGAATTGCAGCGCGAACGCGCCCGAAAAAATTGGGTTGGATCTGGCGAAGAAAAAGAGGATAAAATCTTTTTCGACCTCAAAGAAAAACACGGTGAAACGAAGTTTTTGGGTTACGAAACCTTAAGTGCGAAGGCAAAAGTTTTAGCTCTTTTGGATGATGCAATAATTCTCGATCAAACCCCGTTCTACGCGACTTCAGGCGGTCAAAAAGGTGACGATGGATCAATTAGTGGAGTGAAAATTTTCGAGACAAAAAAATTCGCCGGAAATTTATTCGTTCACTTTTTTTCTAAACAAGAAATTACCTTGAGAGTCGGAGACGAAGTTACTGCTGAAGTGAATCAACAAAGCCGCAAAGCCCGCGAGGCAAATCACTCAGCAACGCATTTAATGCACAAGGCTTTGAAGGAAGTTTT
>CAMBES010000022.1 GCA_945865855.1 Rhizobium sp. Q54
CAATTGAGAGCTCTATTAGAGAAAAGGCTTTCTTTGACATTCTTTAAAAAATTAAATTTTTGGCAGATTAAAACTAGATTAAAGTCCTTAATATGGCCAAGCCCTGTCTAGTTAAATGAGATTCATCAATTCCTAAAACTACAAGAATAATCCTCTGATCTTACTAGATTTTTTGTTAAAAAATAATCGATGCAATTCTGAATTGAGCAATCTCTAAAAAGTCAAAAAATCCTATTTGCTGGCTGCGTCAATAAAGCAAGAGAAGTTTATAAAAAACTTCTGTCCGAAGATGATATTACAAAACCCTGGCTTGCATTCTTGGCAGGATTGCTTTCGAGGGAATGATTAAAGAAATTATCAAAATAGTTTCTTTGGATTGAAGTGTTGAATTAACAAGGTCCCATTATTAGAAAAAAAATCCCCCAACAAAACCCTCTTTCGCGAGAGTTCAAAAATTTAACTGCAAAATATTGGCACCTGCAAGAATAATGAACAGAAAGAGTGAATCATAAATCGAGCTTAAACTTCGATCCGTAAAGCTAATCACGCACAAGAAACCATAATAATCATACTTAAGTGGAACACCTAAAAACCATTACTACCGCAATTTTTTTAACTGCTTTTTGCGCGACGATTTTTGTCACCGTGAATTCGGCAAATTCGCAAAGCGAGATTTTTCGAGTAAAATCACATCTTGTTTTTAACAAAAAATTCTCCGGAAAAACTTCGGTGATTGATGGTGATTCCTTGAAAGTTGGGAAAAATGAGGTGCGGCTTTTTGGAATTGATGCGCCGGAATATTCGCAGAATTGTTTTGATGCAAAAAATGATGAATATGCTTGTGGTCGCGCCAGCGCTGATTTTACACGAAAATTAGCGGGCGGGAAAATTGTCGAATGTGTTTATGCAGAAAAAGATAAATATGATCGCTATCTCGGAAAATGCTCGATCGACGGAGTTTCAATTAATGAAGAATTAGTAAAAAATGGAATGGCGGTAATTTACAATTTTACCGAATCAGATGAGAAAATGGACGAGCTTGAAGTGACGGCAAAAAAGCAAAAAATCGGCATCTGGCAAGGTGCATTTCAACTACCAAAAGAATATCGCAAAGCGCATCCACGCCATTAAAAACAGCAACTAAAAAAATCTTAAAGGTTTTTGCTCTAGGAACTATTTCAGACAAATAAAGTTTGTTTAGATCTAATTCTTCCATCCCGAAATACCTCTCCGCCCCCATATTAAACTTACCTTTACAGAACTTTTTACTATCTTTTTTATGGCGGAATGCGAGCGGAGATTTGAAACCTCGGTTCGACAATAAGCTTAATTTTTCTTAATGAACGAAGTTAATTTAGAAAAATCTTGCGTTTACAAGCGTGATGTAGCGATTGCTGTAAATTTCATTCCAACTTTAGGCGGTTGTTTTCATCTTCTTTTAAACGCCGGAATTCTTTGACTAAGTAAAGTTTGAATTCCGCAGAAACCCAAGAGGCAAAATCGAAAGCGATATCTTTGTGAGAGAAGTGTTTTTGGATCGTCGCTTTGGTGGTTAATTTTGGCTGGCCAAGTAACTAAAACAAAACGTAAAATCTCTGAAGAATTTATGAAAATAATGAAAATCTTTTCAGGAATTATCTGATTTGGATTTAAAATCTGGATTTAAAATTTACGGCGCAATTTTATGAAAAAACTTCTGATATTTCTTATTTTGTCTCTTTTGGCTGAGAATTCTTACGCAAAAATTGTGGGCGTTACGATTGATTACAGAAAAAATTCTAACGCTGAAAATAAATTTGCCGAAACTTCGTTTTACGCTCTAAGAGATAATTACATTTCTTCTTTTCAGAAATCCTGCAAAAAATATGGGGTTGTGGTGGTTCCAATTCCACTCGATCAGACCATGATCAAAAGCTATGTCGAAACATTTGATGGGATAGTTTTTAGCGGAAATTATTATGATATAAACCCAAAACTATATGGGCAGAATCCTTTGAACAGCACTGTGAAAATCGACGAAACCTATAAGAACGATTTCGAATCTGCCTTGTTTAAAAATTTCTACAAAACCAAAAAATCAATTTTTGCTATCTGCGGCGGTTATCAAATGATTAATGTAACACTTGGTGGCAAGCTTTATCAGGACATACCTTCGCAAATCAAAGATTCTAATATTAACCACTCTTCAAGCGGCAAGAAATGTGCTCACAAAATCAATATTCTGGAAAAAGAAGGAGTGTTTGCAAAAGCATTAATTGAAAGCAAAGAAAATGAAAAAGAGCTTTGCGTGAACTCAACTCATCACCAATCAATATCCGATATTTCTGAAAAATTAGAAATTACCGCAACTGCTGCTGACGGCGTTATTGAGGCTTATAAGGCTAAAAATTATCCTTTTTTAATTGGGGTTCAATGGCATCCAGAATTTGAATTAACAAAATTTGATACAAAGCTAATTGATGAATTTTGCAGCTCTGTTGCGAAGCAATAGCGCCTTCCGTGTAACAGAATTTTAACTTAACTTTTTTAAGTTTTGCAGCGGGTTGAATAAAACTTTTTTCTGCGAGTTTCACCTTATTAATTACGCCGAGTTTTATTATTTTAAGTTCCGCAAAAAGTTTGAGTAACTTTTTCAAATTCAGACGGCGGAAGTTGGTAAGATTTTTTATTTGCACCGCTTTCGTAAGGATTTTTTAGAGCGGTTAGTAAATCGTAGAAAAGTTTAAGATCTCCTTCATTTGCTGCCTGCAGAGCCTCTTCAACTTTGTGATTTCTAGGAATAATAGCGGGATTATTTTCATCCATTAAACGCTGCGACGAATCGAATGATTGATTATTTTTTGCCAATCTTGCGCGCCAATTTTTCTGCCAATCGCCTTTTAACGAACTCAAATTTCGGAATGTATTGGTGTAGTCAGCGCGAGATTTTTGCATCCAATCTAGTAAGTCTTGAATTAGTTTTTCATCGCCTTCTTCAGCGCCAAAAAGCCCAAGTTTTTTCCGCATCATTGCCAAATATTTTTCTTGGTAAATCGCACGAAAATTTTCGATTTCATTTTCAGCAACTTCTCGCGACAAGAATGGCAGTAAAGTTTCGGCGAAGCGTGCAAGATTCCATTGTGCGACATTAGCCTGATTGGCAAAGGCGTAACGACCTCTAGAGTCAATTGAGCTAAACACAGTTGCCGGATCATATTCATCGATAAAAGCACAGGGGCCATAATCGATTGTCTCGCCACAAATCGACATATTATCACTATTCATCACGCCGTGAATGAAGCCAACACGCATCCAATTTACGATCAAATCTGCTTGGTGCTCGATGGTAATTTTAAGCAATTCCAGTGCATTTTCTTTCTGCGGAAAGTGTCGCGCAATCGTGTATTCGATTAACTTCTCTACATCATTTTTACTTCCCATTGTCGCAGCAAATTGAAAAGTTCCAACGCGAATATGCGAACTTGCAACGCGAGTTAAAATCGCACCCGGCAATAAATTTTCGCGGTAAACATCTTCGCCCGTAGCAACCACCGCAAGACTGCGAGTAGTCGGAATTCCAAGTGCATGCATCGCTTCTGAAATTACATATTCGCGCAGCATTGGCGCAAGTGCAGCACGACCATCGCCACGACGCGAATAAGGAGTTTTTCCCGATCCTTTGAGCTGAATATCGACGCGTTTTTTATCACGAGTTAAGTGCTCGCCCAAAAGAATCGCCCGACCGTCGCCAAGAATTACAAAGCCTCCATATTGATGTCCGGCGTAGGCTTGTGCGATTGGTGCAGAATTTTTTGGCAAAATATTTCCGCTAAATAATTCGGCTCTTTCATCTTCCAAAAGTGTAGAAAAATTTAAGCCAAGCTCGTTTGCCAAATTTTCATTTAAAATAATTAGCTGCGGATTTTCAACGGGAGTAGGCGCAACTTTGCTGTAAAAAATTTTCGGCAGCTCGGCGTAACTATTTTCGAGGTTAAATTTCATTCTGTTTTTTCGATCATTATCTCGTCTTCTTTTATTATTTAAAAACATGAATGTCTGAATTCAGAAATTAATTAGAGAATCATGAACGGAGTCACCAACTACTTGAAAAAATCTGCCTGGGTAAAAATTTTCGCTATTTTTGCTTTTTTATCTTTTTTCCTCCGCACATTTTTTCTCTTCCGCGAAAGTGCCGATATTGAGCTCACGCCATTACTTCTGATTAAAGTTTACGGCTTGGGATTATTTTTTGATGCCATAACTGTCGCTTACATCAGCTTCATTCCGCTGCTTTATTACACTTTTGTTTCGAGTAAATTTTTTCACTCTAAGTACCATCAAAATGCCAATCGAATTTTTTATTTTCTTCTTCTCTGCATTTTAATTTTCTCTTTTTTCGCTGAGATAATTTTTTGGGATGAGTTTCAAACGCGTTTTAATTTCATCGCTGTCGACTATCTAATTTATACAACAGAGATGATTGGGAACATTGTAGAATCTTATCCGATGACAAAATTACTCGGAACAATTTTTCTCATTGTCTCGGTAATTTTTTTACTAACTTACAAAAAAGTTACCGCAATAAAAGAACAAAATTTTTCTCTGCGCTGCAAGAATTTAGCGATTCTTTTGACAATTTTACTCGCTGCTTTTTTTCTTGTTGATAGCTCTAAATTCACCAAAATTTTTCAGAATAAATATGTAAGCGAGATCTCGGATAGCGGCATCTACAAGATCTTTTCAGCTTATCGCAATAATCAGATCGATTACGACTCTCTCTACGAAACTAGAGATATTAAAATTGCGATTGGCGAATTGCATAAGTCAGTTGCCAAACAAGAACCTCACTCAAAATTTCTTAACGAAGAAGATATTTCGCGCTTAATTCCCAAACCTCGAGCCGGCGCAGAAAAAAAATACAACGTGATGTTTGTAGCCATCGAAAGCATGAGCGCAGAATTTATGCAAGCCTTCGGCAATGAAGAAAATATCACGCCTAATCTTGATGAACTGTCTAAGCGCGGATTATTTTTCAAAGATCTTTATGCAACGGGAACGCGCACCATTCGCGGTATGGAAGCGCTCGTTTTATCAATTCCACCAACGCCAGGAAACTCGATTGTGCGCCGCCCTAACAACGAAAATCTTTTCAATATTTCCTCGCCACTCAATGAGCGCGGCTACGATTCTAAATTCATTTACGGTGGCTTCGGCTACTTCGACAACATGAATTATTTTTTTGGGAATAATGGTTTTCAAATTGTTGATCGTGACAAATTTTCTGCTGATGAAATTTCTTTCGCCAATATTTGGGGAGTTGCTGATGAGGATTTATTCAACAAGGCGATCAAAGAAGCAGATAAGTCATACGCCGCAAGAAAGCCATTCTTTAGTTTTGTTATGACCACCACCAATCACCGCCCCTTCACTTATCTTGATGGTAAAATCGATATTAAATCTAAGAGCAATCGCAGCGGCGCGGTAAAATATACCGACTACGCGATAGGAAAATTAATCGAAAATTCTCGCAACAAACCCTGGTTCGACAATACGATTTTTGTTTTGGTCGCTGATCATTGTGCGGGCAGTGCCGGCAATACCGACTTGCCTTTGTGGCGTTATCAGATTCCGGCAATTTTCTACGCACCAAAGATTCTCAAGCAGCAAAATATTGACAAGACAGTGAGTCAAATCGATCTTGCTCCGACGCTGTTTGGAATCATGAACATGTCTTACAAATCAAAATTTTTTGGCACGGATGTTCTAACAAATAAAAAAACTTTGGATCATCACATCTTCGTTAGCACCTACTCCGACGCGGGTTATTTTAAAAATAATAAACTTTATCTTTTGAAACCAAAGAAAGAGAAAAAGTTTTTTGATGTAAAAATAACAAAGCGCGGATGGGGTGGTTCGCACGAACAGCATTCTGATCAATACGAACCAGCTGAGCTGGAAGAGGCGATCGGATACTACCAATCAGCCAGTTACTTTTTCAAAAACGACAAATTTAAAAATTTTAAAAAATGAAAAATCTTCTCATCTTTGCCACATTTCTAACTCTTATTTCTTGCTCGCATCACGATCAAAAAATTAAATTTGATCTGAATCTAAATGAGAAAAAATCAAATATTGGTAAGGGCGCGGGAATAGATCTGGTGATCATTGATGAGAGATCCGAAGACCTTCTTGGTGTTAAAGAATTTTGCGCTGAGAAAAAAATTAAAATTAGTAGCGACGAAAATTTGGCAGAATTTTTGCAGAAAAAAATTACCAAAAATTTACTGCAAAAAGGCTTCTCAATTGGCTTTGGCAAAACACTTGAAATCCACATCACCAACTTAAAATACACAGCAAAACGTAAATTTTTTATTGGAGAATCTGTAGGAAAAATCGCGATAACGACCGTCGTTACAAACAATAGAAGTCAGTCAATTCTTACTAAAAATTTTAGCTCAGTTTTTGACAGCAAACATTTCATCGCACCTCTTGAATCAACAGACGCAGCGATAATCAACAATCTTCTTGAAGAAATTATAAATAATATTTTGGGAGATGCGGAGCTACTAAAAAAATTAGCAGAATAAATGGAAATCAAAATCGCTTTACTGTTGTTAATCGTAACCATTGCCGTGACTGCTTATTTCTGGATTTTTGCAGAATTTAGGTGGGGGAAAATTATCACTTGGGTCATTGGTATTAGCGCTGTAATTATGCCAATCCTGCTCATCGATAATTATCGCATCTTTGTAATTGCTGTTTTGGCGACCATAGCTTTTGAGATAAGAAGGCTTTTACAAAAATAGGAAAAACGCGACGATCACCGAATCACTCTCGCAGCAGGCTAATTTGAAAAAATTTGGATGAGAATCGGCGTTTTCTTCGAGTCAATTTTTAAAAGTTGTAGCTCAAAATCGCTTTGTACAAATTTTGTGGCACCAGTTGGTTGCCGTCAACATTGCGCCTAATAGGAAACTCAACATCGAAATAAAGTTTAAATTCGCGCAGACTCACTTCAATTCCCGGCGCGAAATAAGTCATGCTGTAGCCGCTATTTAAATTGTGACTTGGATCAGCCCAACCGGAATCAGAACCTTTTTTTGAAGCGGTGATTTGCATAATCGGCGCTACTTTTTTTGCCGCACCGATTTGTCCGAGATTGTAATAAACCCCAACCGCACCAGATAATTCATAACCCGGAGTATAGCCTTTATGAGTAGACAAAGAGCGCTGCCATGTGCCTTGCGTAAAATATCCCATTCTGCTTTCTGCGCCAAATGCGCCCATGTGGTAAGCGCCCAAAATTGAATCAGTGGAGCCAGTTCCAATTTGCGTATTACGATTGAGGCCAGTGCGCGAAGTTGATCCGGTCGGCAATTTTAAACCAAAAATAATTCCGGTCGACATGTCGCTAGAAAATCCAGAATAAATTCCATTCACACGAATATCGCCGATGTCTTGTTCTTTAGTATGAGTCATACCGCCATCATGCGGAAGATTTTGTACGTAACGCTGAACGTAAGGCGCGCGAATCGCCGCACCCCAATCACGATTGAACATGTATTGCCCGCCAGCAGTGTAAGTTTCGGTCTCTATTCTCTTGTCGTGATTATGCCCGCTAGAGTCTTTGTCTTTATGCCAATTGCGCGTTTGCGCCATGTAATCATATTGCAAAAATGCCGTGCCACCTTCGCAATTTGGAATTAATGAACTGGTTCCAACATTGAGAATTCCGCAACCACAAGCACAGGCAAAAGCTTCATTTGCCGAAAAAATAAAAAGAGAGATCGCAAGGACAAAATATTTTTTCATTGGTAAAAATTATTACATGTTTCGACAAGATCGCCATGACCTTCACCGCGATCTCATCAAAGATTGAGACTCTCTCCAATCAACTTCAAATAAACTTCCTCAAGTGAGACAATTTGTCCAAGACGCCAATCGCAAAAATCTTCTACAGCTTCTAAAATTGCGCATGATGGCAATATTTTGTCAGGCTGCGACGATTCTAATCGTGAATTTTTTTCTCGAAATTTCTCTGCCACTAAGCGATATGTTTCTAGTGCTATTAACACTTAGCGCCGTCAGCTTATTTAGTTTTTTTCGTAAAAATATCAGCGAAAAAACTTTGTTTGTTGAATTAATTTTCGACGTCATCGCCCTAACCGCACAACTTTATTTTAGTGGCGGAATTTCTAATCCATTCATCTCACTCTTCCTTCTTCAAGTTATTATCGGAGCAATTCTGCTCAAAAAAAATTATGCCTGGTTTATCGCAATTCTAACTGCGATTTGTTACATCTGGCTAAGTTTTTACCACCAAGAATTGCACGCGCTTCACGATCATGGCGACGCTGATTCATTTACTCTTCACTTGCAAGGAATGCTAATCAGCTACGTTCTTGCGGCAATTTTGCTCCTAATCTTCATCACCAAGATCAGTCAAAATTTACGTGAAAGAGACCAGATGATTCGCATGGCGATGCTTGCCACTAGCGCCGCACACGAACTTGGCACACCGCTTTCGACGATCTCCGTAATCGTCGCTGATTGGAAAAAAATGGATCTTGATAAAAATTTAATCGCCGATGTTGCGACGGTTGAATCACAACTCACTCGCTGCAAAAAAATTATTTCTGAAATTCTTTCTTCGTCAGGAAAAGAGCGCCTCGAGGAAGCCTCTTCAAATCAGCGGGACTAATTATGAATTGCTAAAAACTGCGTTACTAAATTGACGATAGCGGCGATTTTTATTTTGTGACGCGAGCAAAACTATTGCGCCGCAGAAACTTGCTTCGGCGCAAGCGCCTGATTTTCATGACTTAATCCGCTTACTAAATTTATTTTTATGTCTCTAAAAATTTATTCGAATAAATCACAAAACTGGCCAAGAGCTTATGAATGACTACAAAACAATCTTGATTACAGAGGATGATGCTGAGTTGGCGAATACATTAGGACGATCTTTCATGCGTCATGGATACGAAACTAGAATCACCAATAATTTTAAAGAAGCGGTCGCAAGCTTAAAAAAATTTCATCCACGCTACGCAGTTGTTGATTTAAAAATTCCTGGAGAGTCTGGCCTGGAATTGATTCGTCACTTACATCAATTTGATCCAACAATAAAAATTGTGATGCTAACTGGCTATGCAAGTATCACGACAACAATTGAAGCGATTAAAGCGGGAGCTTGTTATTACTTGGCCAAACCTGCCAATGTTGACATGATCATCAGCGCGTTTGCAGGAAAAATAAACCAACCAGAAAATAAAAAAACTTCGCTGAAAAATCTTGAATGGGAACACATTCATCAAGTTCTAACCGATGTTGGTTTCAACACCTCCAAAGCCGCAAGAGCACTTGGAATGCATCGTCGCACGCTAGCGAGAAAACTTGAGAAGAAGCACTTTTCTTAAAAGTTAGAAAGTTTTTTTGCCTTAGTCTGAAAATGAAAGATGGGAAGCATTCAGATACCGCTAAGTCTCGATGAAAATAATCCTACCTCTCACCACTCCTATACGTTAAAGATCCTTTTTCGTCAGATTTTTTATTATTTATCTTCGCCACCTTTTTCAGCCTTCTCACCTCCGGCGCTAGTGGAATCCTCGCCACCTTTTTCAGCCTCTCTGTTGCTAGCAGTGGAATCCTCGCCACTACTTACATCTCCTACCTCCTTCTTACCCTTGCCACGATTGACCATGCTACCAATTGTAGATCGAGCGCTACCTCCAACTTTGCCACCAAAACTTGCGAGACGAGTTGCAGCACCTGCGGCGGCGCCCATGGTTTTTCTCAACATGCCAACAGCATCGGCCGATGGTCCTTTAACTCCACCACCAACCAGTGCTTCAATAATTCCTGGAATTTCATCCATGAAAACATAAAGCAAATACATAACCAGCGCGCCTTTAAGCATCGTTAGAATTCTTTGCTTAGGATTTTCGCTGAATAAATTTGTGAGAGCTGGTAGCATAACGCCGATCATTTGAAAAGAGCTCCATTTGCTAAATCCCTGGAAGTTTAGAAGGCAGGCAACACTGTCATCGAGTGGGTTTATTAATTCTTTATCATTCTCTTCTGTGCATCCACCTTCCTCAGACACAACGGCGCCATTGGAATCTACACAAATCTCATCGCAAGACATGGTTTTGGTAGGAGCATTACCGAGAAAAGTGGCGCTGCCGATTAAGGTTTGATCCATCACCATTATAAAAACAGCAACGTAGGCGAAGAGAATCATCGGCTGCAAACAGAAGCTCATTAACTTCCCAAGCCATCCTTCAAAAATACTTTTGGTTTTTTCAAACATGCCGCAAGGGATGATTAATGGCGAAACGAAGACGAGTATAATAATTGCTGCCGCTGATGAGATAAAAATATGCAGCGCTCGAATTCCTAACGAGACCAAGAAGAAACCAAAAATCATCACCGACAGCGCAAAATAAATTCCAATTGGTCCGACAAGCCAGGCAGCAAAAATCATCCCCGCAATATTTGCATTAGTCATCTGCGGACCAAAACCGAGATAACGCATCATTTTGCAATCAATCGTATCCCAGATTGCCAAATATTCTTTGCCTGACGGATAGGTCGACACAACCTCTTGCGTTCCATCGGAAAGAGAGACTTTGCCAAACTGACAACCATCTCGCTGCTTCGGATCCTGCATGGTTTCGATCTTGAAAAGCATATTGGCGAAGGCCATCGAGGAGTCGTAGAATCCGCTGAAGAAAATATCCTGCCAAGCTGTGCCAACACAGAAATACATCACGAGCGCTATCTTGAAGATGAACACTAAAATACTTTTTTTGTCGCCAAGATTCGCTTTACCAAGAAGGATATTTATTCCGTAAAATACGACGGCTAGGGTGATGCCCAGCTTAATCACCAAATGCATTATATTCTGTATTTGCTGAAAAAAGGAGGTTTCACTTACCTTTTCGCCTTTTTTGTAATCCAAATCTCCGCTAGTCTCGGCATAGAGCCCGCTAGGACAAGTGCCGTCAGAACTTGGATATTCATCATAATTGAGGCATTTGCTGTGCCCGGCACGATTGTAAAAAAGATTCTCTAAACTTTCTTTGATACATTGAGCAATAGGAGCGGTGAAATGGGTTTGTTTACCCATTATAATGCCGGTGTTGAAGCCGTTATTATTTTGCGAATCACCAACAAAATCGAGGCAAGCCTGCGCGAAATAAGGCGAGCCTAAACTGCTCTGGTAAGGATCTGTTATCATGGCAGTTTTGGTGCAATGAACTAGATATTGGCAATAGTTTTTGCACTTTCCAGCCTTGTCGTTGTAGCTACAATCGTCATTTCTGATTTCACTATTTGACGAACACTGTCCAGCATCGATTTGTTCTTGGGTGATGATTGTCCATCTATTTTCATCACTATTCCATATGCCGTCGCGATAGAAATCGCAAAAATCTGAGCCGCCGCCAATATTAAAATTATAGGGACAAAGACTGTAGGTCTTGGCACAAATTAGACTCCCTCCGCTATCCTCTGACTGCGTTTCAAAACGAACGCCGCCATTTTGAACTCTAGATATCCACTTGTTGCCCTCAAGGTTGCTGTTGTAGCCAGGGAGCATCATTAGACATTGCTCATTTTTCTTACAGAATGTTGGGGTATTTTTCTTTTGCATGTAATGAGTACCATCTGGCCCAATGGTATCTAGAGCAGCAGCGTTAGTGTAATCTAGACACATGTAGTTTTGACTACGATCAAGACAGCATTCGTAAGCGGTCTTCATGTCGCTCTTGTCCACACCAGTGGGAGGGTCCTGTCCAGGCTGCACTAGATATTTTTTACAGTTATAGTTACCCGCTTCGGTGCCTTTTAGATAATATTTTTGTTTTGGATATTTACCCCCTTTGTCCTTACTGTCCTCCCCCTTTGTTGGATCGTAACAAACGTCTCCCTGGTAAGGATTATCTTCATATTCCACCCCATTATAAAACCATTCGCGAAAAACTTTATTAGCGGTATTCAAACCATCTGTGCCAGTATTCTGAGCTTTAATATAGCCTTCAATCTTAAGCTGAACTACGGCCTTATGATCCTCGGCGCTAAAATCATATTTTTCTGTGTTGGGCTTCATCCAATTGGCTCCACAGACATAGGTATCTTTGAACACGGTCTCGGCTATTTCATGTTGAACGGCTAAAAATGCCCAAAAGGAAGCCCATGCTGCAGATACAGAAGCTAACGCAGCACAGCATGCTGGACTCTTAGTGTTAGCACAACTTATCGTGCATTTGGCAATATCCACAAAATCCATTAATAACGACGGAGTAGCTCTTATAGGGGTTTTGTTGCCGCACTGGATATTCATGTTAGTTATCGCAACCTTAACAGTTGCATATGCGCCAACAACAATAGCAAAACAAACTTCATTGCTCATCACAAACTCTGCATCTTTCCCGCCAGGACCTGGATCATATTTCAAACCTTCAACCTTGCCAGTGTTAGGATCGCAAGTGCGCTTTCTTCCTATACCTGCTGAAATATCCGCATAAGAATCTTTTGGCGCCAAAACCGTGAGCAGAAAAATAAAAATGAAAAATGATTTACAAAAATTCTGCATCATTTTTTGCCAGATTTTTCGTAGTAAATAGGCAGCCAATCATTTGGATCTTCACCAACTTCGCTGATAATTTCGTCAAGAAGCACAATTGTGTCAGCCCGCGCCGAAAGAACTCTCACCACTTCATCCATTCCGCCAAGATCGACTCGCGCAATCACGCCATCACTATCTTGTTTAACTAAGAAAAATCTGCTCGAAGGATCTGTGGTTTTTACCAAAGTATATTCGCGTTCAGAAAGCATAAAAACTTCGCGATAAGCGATAGTTGCTTTGAGATTCGGCAGAAAAATTTGTGTCGCAGTTTGTTGCACGAGAGTGTCGGAAATACTGCTCTTCGCCGCATCTTCTACCGACTGAGTCGCAAAGACTACAAAGGTATTTAATTTTCTTAATACCTTCAGCCAATCTTTAATTTTTGGCGCAAAAACTGGATTACCGATCAAGGCCCAAGCTTCATCAAGTACAATCATTGTTGGCTCGCCATGAAGCGAACTTTGGATGCGGTGAAAAAGATAAAGCAGAACTGGTGCAATCGCCATTTTATCACCCAAAATCTGCCCCATTTCAATGCCAAAAACACGCGAAGAATTGAAGTCGATTAGATCAACTTCATTGTCGAAAAGTTTCGCATGTGAACCTGTTGTGTGCCACATTGCCAAACGATTCGATAAAGTTCCTGGCCCTCCTATCCCCATGAATGGCGCGATGTTACGCATTCTTCTTTGCTCTTGCGGCAATTTGTAATTTCCACTCACCGCTTCGTTAATACGTTCAACTTCATGCGCTGGCAAAGTGGCCCCGTCTACGCTCACAAGCGCCTTCATGAACTCGATTAAAAATGAGCGATTTTCGTTAGTGTCAGCAAGTTGGAACGGATTAAAACCAGAAGTTCTTGCTGCATCAGGAATCATGTAGCGCCCACGAATCGCGCGCACAAAAATTTCCGCACCGCGATCCTTGTCGAAGAAAAATAATCGCCCTTGGAATTTTTGCGCCTGGGCACAAAGGAAAGTTAGCAACACTGTTTTACCCGAGCCGGTCGGACCAATGATCATCGTATGACCAACATCACGAACATGAAAACTGAAGAAATAAGGCGTTCCCGAAACCGTGTTCAAAACAGTCACGGCATCGCCCCAATGATTCCTTTTTCGCTTTCCCGAAGGATAATTATGGAAGGAGGCAAAAGCAGCAATGTTGAGCGTGTTAACCGTGCTACGTCGCGCCATGAATTCATGATTACATGGAAGCTGCGCCCAAAAGGCAGGCTCCATATTAATGCGCTCACGAACACCGGTAATGCCAGAATTTGAAAGCTCAACCACAGCCAAAGATAAAGCGCTTTCCAGCGCCTTTGGACTTTCTTCGACGCATAACACCGTCATGTGATGCTGGCCAAAACCAAATTCACCACTCATCGCCGAATCAAGAGCTTGATCAATGTCGCGAATTTGCGAAACCGCGACATCTTCAGATTGCACGAGGCGACGCTGTTGTAGCTGCATCGAGCTAATCGCCACCATGCGATTAATAAAACAAAATGACTGACTAATCACCATCTCAAACGGCATCTGCATAAAGCCATCGAAAACTCCGGCATGCGTCGAAGGCCGGTATTCTTTGATCGCGACCAGTCCGGCATGCTTAACGCCTGTGGCGTGATGCACCTCAATTGACTTCCTTCCAAAAAAAAGTCGATTGATTG
>CAMBES010000023.1 GCA_945865855.1 Rhizobium sp. Q54
TTGGCGATTAAAAATCTGCAAATCCTGAGCTGGCGAATGCAGGATTTTAATAATTTTTTCGTCAGCAATGATTGCTAAGAAGGCATTTAGATCAAGGTTGATGAGGCAATCGATAATGAAAGATTCTTTAATTCCTGCAGAATTCTTTACCGCCACTTGAACGATGGAAAGAATTGGATAATAAGTAGTTTGACGCGTAAATTCGGTGTCTAACGCAACTAATTTTCTTTTATTAATTAGAGCAACAAGGCGGTCTAGTTCTGGCTGTGAAGTGATGTAGGAATTATTTTTTTCGCTCACTGATTCTCGGCCCCTCTGAGTAAATTGGGTTGAGATCTGTTGAAATTTCACCGCGGCGAAATTTTTCCAAACCGAATGAAGCGATCGAAGCGATTTCAAAATTTTTGACTTCATCGGAATTTATTAAAATTAAAGGAAGGTTAGTTGCGAGCTTGAGAGTGCGCGCCACAGTAAGTCCTATTCGCGTTCCGGTAAAACTACCCGGGCCTTTTGTAGCGACTATTAAATCTAAATCTTGGTACCAAATTTTTTGCTCACACAAAATTTTTTCAATCTCGGTAATTAGCAATTCAGCTTGTCTTCCACTTTCATAAATTGCGCTTTGGGTGAGAATTTTTTCTTCGCTTAATAAGGCCACAAAGAGGTTGGAGCCAGAGGTATCAAAGGCTAGAATTAACACTGATTAAAAAAGGAAATATTCAAAAATAATCCGGTCATTGCGAGAAGCAAAGCGGAGCGAAAATCCAGTTTGTGTCGAGATGGATTGACGCACCACACTCGCAATGACAAGCACAAGATTGATGGTTAGTTAATAACGTTTTTAATACTCGGCACATCGAGCGAAAAATTTGGAATCGTAACTTCAAAAACATCGTCATCATTGATTTTTTTCATATGATATTTTCCCATCATGATGCCTGAAGGGTAACGTAAATGCACCCCACTGGAATATTGGTAAGCGCCTCCCGAAGCAATCACTGGCTGATCTCCGACCACGCCTTCACCATTGACTTCTTGCACAGCTCCCTTCTCGTCAATGATGCGCCAGTAACGACTTAGTAACTGCACAGGATTATCTCTCCCGTTGTCAATTCTAACGTGGTAAGCCCAGACAAAAAGGTCTCCGATGAGACTAGATTTGCTATCAATAAATTCTGGCCAAACCGTTACGTTAATATTATCGGTTGAGACGGTATAAGATTTGTTAGCCAAGCCCTGAGAGAGAATTATCTCCTCTTCAAGCGACTTATTAGATTTGGAGAGTAAGGTCATTTGTAAAATTCAATTAAACATATTGAGATTTAGGCTCTTGATAATTCTTGATGGTTTAGACTAAGGATGGCGAATTGTGACGACGACGTTTTGGCTACATTCTGTCTGTCATATCGACAACACGAATCAACTCCTTCAAGTCTATTATTCCGGCACCAACTTTAAGTAAGCCATCTTCAACCATTGATACAAAACCGTGACTCAAAGCATAGGCTGAAATCTCTTTGCGACTCGCACTTCTCGCTACTAAATCATCAAGCTCGCGATCAAATGAAAGAATTTCGGCGACAACAACTCGTCCTTTATAGCCATTGGTGCATTTCTCACAGCCAACCGCTTTAAATAGCTTGGTGATAGAGGCGTATTTAGCACCAAGCAGCTTTTTTTCGAGCTCGGTAATCGGCTCTTCTTTTTTACAATGAACGCAAAGTTTACGCGCAAGACGTTGTGCGGCAACACCAATCAAAGCTCCGGCCATCAGATAATTTGGAACGCCAATATTCATTAAGCGCGGAATCGCGCCGATCGCATCATTTGTGTGTAAAGAAGAGTAAACTTGGTGACCAGTCATCGCCGCCTGAATCGCGGTAATCGCAGTGTCTTTATCACGAATTTCACCGACAAGAATGATATCCGGATCTTGACGGAGAATGGCTTTAATCCCGGCAGCAAAATCCATCCCGACCTCATTACGAATATTCGACTGACGAATCATTGGAATGTGGTACTCGACCGGATCTTCGAGTGTCATAATATTTTTATCGATCGAGTTGATGTAACCGAGAACCGTGTAGAGAGTGGTAGTTTTACCCGATCCCGTTGGGCCAGTCATGATGATCATTCCTTCCGGACGTTGCACCAACTTCTTCAGCGCATTCACATTTAATTCAGAAAAACCGAGCTTTTCCATGGAAAGAATTGACTGCTTTTCATCCAGAATTCGCATTACGATATTTTCACCATTAATCGTCGGTTGAGTTGAAACACGAAAGTCGATTCTACGTCCAAGAATTTCAGAATTAATCCGACCATCTTGTGGCTTTCTGGATTCAGCAATATTCATGCCTGACAAGATTTTGAGACGCACCGAAAGTGCCGACCAATAATCTTTGTGGAGCGAGCGAATTTGAACCATCTTTCCGTCAATACGGTAACGGATACGCAAGAAAGAAGCCTCTGGCTCAAAGTGCAAATCCGACGCGCCACTGTGCACGGCATCAGTCAAAATTGCATCAACAAGACGAACCACCGGACTTTTGTAATCACCCTTTAACTGATTTTCATCGAGAGTTTTGTTCTTATCTCCACTCTCCATTTCTTTACAAATGCCCTCGATCGACATTTCGTAGCCGTAATATTGATCGATCGCTTGCAGCAAATCCACTTCTGGCGCGTAAACAGGATTTATGCGAAAATTCGGCGGGAAAAAACGGCGAACTTGATCGATAACAACAATGTCAAACACGTCGGCCATTGCTATGCTTACTGAATCCAGCGTGAAAGAAACTGGGATGATCTTATTGTGAGACGCAAAGTCTTTAGGAATTCTTTTAACTAATTTTGGATCGATGATAGTCGACTTTAAATCGAATTTTTTAGTGCCGCTTGATTCGTTTAAAATTTCACCGAGCGCACCTTCAGAAACAAATCCCATCTCAACCAAAATCATCCCGATGGTTTTTGCGCCCTTTAGACGATCCTGCTCTTTAAGTGCAATCCCTAATTGATCTTCGGAAATAACTTTTTGTTCTAAGAGTTTCACACCGACGTCTGTCGTAGCGCGGGAGATTACCATTGTTTACAAAATTTAATTTGGATTTGGGATAGTATTTTTTTAAGTTGCTAATCAGTACCCGATAAGTCAATTCAAAATCTAATGTCTGTTATCACTCGTTTTGCTCCCTCTCCAACTGGTTATTTGCACATTGGAGGAGCTCGCACCGCTCTGTTTAATTACCTCTTTTCCAAGCATCATGGTGGAAAATTTTTACTCAGAATTGAAGACACCGACGCGCAAAGGTCGACGAAAGAAGCGATTGATGCAATCTTGCATGGCCTTGACTGGCTTGGCTTAATACATGATGAAGATTTTATTCTTCAATCAAAAAATTTATCACGTCACAAAGAGGTCGCCGAAAAATTACTCGAAAAAAATCAGGCCTATTTGTGCTATACTTCGACAGAAGAGCTTGAAGAAATGCGCAAAAATGCTGAAGCAAAAAAAGAAGTTTTTCGTTTCAAAAGTCCGTGGCGCGACAAAGTGCAGTCGCAAAATTCGACTGTTAAGCCAGTGATTCGGATTAAGGCGCCAATCGATGGAGAGACTATCATCAAAGACTTGGTGCAAGGTGAAATTCGTGTGAAAAATTCTGAGCTTGATGATTTGGTAATGCTGCGCGGAGATGAAACTCCAACTTACATGCTCGCAGTTATTGTTGATGATCATGACATGCAAATCAGTCACGTAATTCGCGGCGACGATCACCTCACAAACGCCTTCCGCCAAAAAATAATTTACCAGGCGATGGATTGGAAAGTGCCAGAATTTGCGCATATTCCACTCATCCACGGCTCAGATGGCACCAAGCTCTCCAAGCGTCATGGCGCTACTTCGGTAATCGATTACAGAGATATGGGTTACCTACCCGAAGCGATGAGAAATTATTTGCTTCGCCTCGGCTGGTCGCACAGCGATTCTGAAATTATTTCCGATGCACAAGCGATTGAGTGGTTTGATTTAGACAAGGTTGGCAGATCGCCATCGCGTTTCGATTTCACAAAACTCGATTCGGTTAATAAGCACTACATCAATCAAAAGAGCGACGAAGAGTTGCTGGAATTACTATTTAAAAGAAGAGGCCTCTGGTCTGGCTCTTCAGAGTTTTCTGAATTTTCTCCACTCATCGCGGCAGAAAAAAATAGAATCTTAAAGGCGATTAGTTTTTGCAAAGTGTCCGCAAGTATATTGGATGAATTGGCAACTCGCATTTTGGTTTATCGCAATGGATTTTTTAAAGAGCTCAGTGACGAGGATAAAAAAATTGTAACTGAAAAAAACCTCCTTCTTAGCGAATTACAAAAATTCTTTATCGATCTGAACGATTGGTCACATGACGGAATTAAAAATTCTCTCAATAATTTTGCTGCGACTAAAGGACTGAAGATTAAAGATTTTGGACCGTTGCTTCGCATTGTTTTAACTTTCTCTTCGGCCTCTCCGGGCGGAATTTTTGACGTAATCGAGATCCTAGAAAAAGACGAGGTACTCGCGCGGATTAAGAAATTACTGGCTTAACTTTCGCCTCTCGAAAGAAGTCGAGACCTTTGCAGTCTTATTCGCGAGGTCTCGAACCTCTCTCGACCTACGAAACAGATTGCCCCACTTGCCATTTAAAGATCGGTAAATAAGTTGCGCCGCCCCCTTGTTGATACACTTTAAAAAACCGGGGAAAAATCAGGTAAATTTATGAAAAGAACTTGGCAGCCAAGCAAAATAGTACGCAAAAGAAGACACGGCTTTAGATCAAGAATGGCAACAGTTGGCGGACGTAGAGTTCTCTCGCGTCGTCGCTTTAAAGGTCGCGCTTCATTGTCAGTCTAATACTCATCTGACTTGCACATTCTCACGGTTAAAAAATCCGCAGAATTTCAAAACATTAGCAAGAAGGGTCAGAAGTTTTTTTCACAGACTCTTCTTCTGCTTACTCACCCCGCCCCACAAATTTATTTACGCGAAGATTCAAAAAACTTTTGTCGCGTTGGTTACACAGTAGCAAAAACCGTTAGTAAATTAGCCGTAGAGCGCAATCGCGCCAAAAGAAGGTTGCGCGAAGCCGTACGCGCTATTGCTTCACAACATGCTAAAAATAACTTCGATTACGTAGTCATCGCACGAAAAGAAATTCTTGCTGCCGATTTTACCAAAATTTCTACTGATTTGAAATTTTGCCTAACGCGGATTCATCGACAAAAAACTTCCTCAGACAATGCAAATAAAAAACACAACTAAACGCAGCAAAATCCCTTACATTTTTTTCGCTTTTTTTGGCGTAGTAATAGCGGTAAATATTGGCTATATTTACATCGCTAAAAAAACCTGGCGCGGCGTTGTAACTGAAGACTCCTACCAAAAAGGTCTTAATTACAACGACACTCTAAAGCAGATAGAAAAACAAAAAGAGCTTGGTTGGCTAGTCGAAATCAAGCCGACCAACATCGGCAAAAATAAAATGGAAATTTTGGTTAAGGTATCTGGCAACAAATCTTCCCTTAGCGAAGATACTAATGTCATGATTACTTTCACACGACCGACTCAAGAGGGTTTTGATTTTATCGTCTCCGATACTTCGAAATACACTCATAGATTCGACGTCACCTTCCCCCTTCCTGGTCAATGGGATGCGGTAATTATGATCTCTCAAGGACAAGATAAACTTTACCTAACAAGGCACTATGTTGTGCAGTAAATGCCTGCATTGCGGCGAAGAAACACAAGAAGAATTTTGCTGCCTAGGATGCAGTGCAGCTTACAAAATCATCAACAAACTAGGCTTTAACAATTACTACAAACTGCGTGAAGAAAATTTTTCTGCCGGAAAAATTAAGCCAGAAATCAGCGGAAAATTAGATATTTCAGAATTTGTTTTTCACGAGGAGAGCGGCGCAAATTCAGTTTCATTAATGGTGCAAGGAATGCATTGCGCCGCTTGTATATGGCTGATTGAAAGCATTTTAAAAAAACAAAAAAATGTCTTAACTGCACGCGTCAATCTCTCAAAAAAAACTCTGTTTTTACGTTGGCAAGGTGAGGCAAAAGATGGCAACAATCTGATTCAAATAATTCACGACATCGGTTACAAACTTCTTCCCTTTGACGAAGAAATCCTCAATTCCACCGAAAAAAAATACTCTGATGAAATTCTACGCGCCCTTGCTGTTGCTGGATTTGGTGCCGGCAACATCATGCTATTTTCTTTTTCCTTATGGTTTGCAGATGCAATTGAAATGGGCGCTCAAACTAGAAATTTATTACATCTTTTTTCATCTCTTATCGCCCTCCCAGTAATTATTTTTTCAGCGCGACCATTTTTTGTATCAGCTGCGCGCTCAATAAAATCAGGATATCCAAACATGGATTTGGCGATTTCAATCGCAATTTTTTTGGCCTGCGTGGTGAGTTTGCTCGAAACTTTTAGAGGTGCGAATCATGTCTATTTTGATTCGGCAGTGATGTTGACTTTCTTCCTGCTTATTGGTCGCTACCTCGATTTAAAAGCGCGCAAAAAAGCCTTTGCCATGGCGACAGAATTTACTCTACTCGCCGCAAGTTTTGGAAGAGTTGAAGAGGATGAAAAAATTAAAATTTTACCCAGCAAGCAATTGCATGAGGGCATGGTCTTACTAGTCTCGGCCGGCGAGAAAATTGCTGCTGATGGCATTGTAATTTCAGGCGAAAGTGAAATTGATATTGCCTTAATTACCGGTGAAAGCCTACCGAAAAAAATTGCGCAAGGTTGCGAAGTTTTTGCCGGCACAATCAACCTGTCTCAACCGCTCAAAATAAGAATTACCAAATCACCAAAAAATAGTTTACTAGCCGAAATTATTCGCTTGAGCGAAGAAGCAGAAAGTAAAAAAATTCACTACATTCGCCTCGCTGATTACCTCTCAAGATTTTATACGCCAGCTGTTCACCTGCTTGCCTTAGCAACCTTTTGCTTTTGGTTAAAAAATGGCTGGGAAATCGCTTTAATGAATGCTACTGCAGTTTTAATTATCACTTGTCCGTGCGCCCTGGCTCTCGCTGTACCAATTGTACAAACAATTCTAATTTCAAATTTTTTGCGAAAAGGAATTTTGGTAAAGTCGGGCGAGGCCTTGGAAAAGCTAAGCAAAATCGATGTCGTAGTTTTTGACAAAACTGGAAGTTTAACGATTGGCACGCCGAAATTAGTCGAAATAAAAATGCTGAGCGGAGACGAAGGTAATCTTCTAAAACTTGCCGCCTCACTCACAAAAAATAGTCGTCATCCGATCGCGCAGGCAATTTCAGCTAGCTATAACGAAAGTTTAGAAGAGCTTTTGATCGAGGAAAATCAAGGCTTTGGGTTAGAAGCAAATTTTGAAAATAAAATTTTACGACTTGGTCGCAAAGATTTTTGCGACGTAAAAAGTAATTTCGAAAACACAGAAAATTTACTCACCTGCTTCGTAAAATTTGGCAAAAGTGAAGCGGTATTTTTGTTTTCCGATGAAATTAAGTGTGATGCAGAAGTAGTAGTTGCGAGCCTTAGCAACTTAGGGAAAAAAATAATTTTACTTTCTGGCGACTCAGAAAAAGCAGTTGAATCCGTAGCAAAAAAATTAGGAATCACCGAATTTTACTTTGAACAAACACCAACTTCAAAGGTCAAATTTTTGCAGAAGTTAGAGAAATTTGTAATGATTGGCGATGGTCTTAACGACGCTCCAGCTCTGGCCTTGGCGCATGTCTCAATTTCTTTTTCCCGCGCCTCTGATATCTCACAAAATGTTGCAGACATAGTGATTCAAGGACAAAAATTAACACCGATTCTCGAACTGATTAACTCTTCAACAAAAGCAATTTCACTCATGAAGCAGAATCTTCTAATTGCCCTGATTTACAATCTAATCGCCGTTCCTTACGCCATCGCTGGCCATGTGGTGCCGCTGGTTGCGGCCATTGCGATGTCATCATCTTCGTTGCTGGTTCTTTTTAACTCGCTACGCATGAATTCAAAAAAATGTCTGTCTTAATTTTTCTAATTCCAATCGCTCTCGCTACTGCCTTAATAGGTCTCGTTACTTTTTTGTGGAGCTTAAAAAATAAGCAGTACGAAGATCTCGATGGCGCCGCTAGTCGCATCTTGTTCGACGACGCCGAAGACGAAAAAAAACCCAAGTAACTTACCCTTATTTTTGTTGTCTTTTTACCCTCCGAAACTAGAGCTTAGACACCCTTTATTTCCAAAGCTTCTCAGCATTTTTCTTCACATGAAAAAAAGTAATTTAATCATCCTTCTTTGCCTAATTTTGACTTCATGTAGTCAGCCATTTTGGCAAAAAGCTTGGCAAAAAGATGGTCAGCCAAAAATTAGAATTGTTGATTTGCAGGGAAAGTCTCGTCCGATAGTAACTCGCACTCCAGACTTGAATGCTCAAGCCTTAGCATCTCAGGGCAAAATAACTCCTTTTAAAAATCGTCCGGTGCAACAAGGCGAAATAAAATCTGACCAGCCACCAATCAAAAATTATCAAGATCAAAACATCTCCAACGCAACAGCAACTAGCGCCTTTCCTGCCGGACAGGCAACCGAGGAAATCTTTGGGGTGAATAAGAAAGAACCCGTGCAATCTGTAGAATTTGACCTCAATGAATCAGCGGAAAAGAAAAAATATGTAAACTCTGATAAAAAAGGAGTCAGCTCTGGTCAGAAATTTTTTGTGCAAGTTGGATCATTCTCAAGTCGGAGCAACGCCGATTCCATTTTGAAAAAAATGAAAAAATTTCACTCCGGAAAAATTGAAACTGTCGAAGGCGAAAAAACAATTTATCGCGCTTTGCTCGGACCATTTTCAGACAAAAATAAAGCCAAAGAAGTGGTGAAAAAAATTACCGATTCTGGTCGGGATGCAATTCTAACGAAAGGTAGGTAATGAGGCGCATTGCTGTTCTCTTTCCATTGTTATTTCTACTTTCTGCATGTTCTTCTAAACTCGATAAATCCAACGACAATTTTAATAAAAAATATCGAGAAGAAATTAAAAAAATTAATGAGCAGCGCAAACCAGACAAACAAGCCAATCAAGAAAAAATTTTTTCTAGGCCACCAACTCCAGAAGAAGTTACCGAAGATTTAGCCAGTAAAATTGAATATTATCCCTATGTCGACATCGCCGAACTCGGTAAGAATCACGGGGCAGAAAATCTTCCAAATCAAGAAATTTATGAACAAGGCAGAATGAAAAACCCATCGGATTCCTTGTCGCCAAATGTTTTTGAGATAAATTATAATCTCGCTCTTTATCCACCATTCCGCAAAATTGGCGCCGAGTTTGAAATAATCAGCGTGCCCAAATTAGATGGCTTTGGCGTAACCACAGAAATGGCTGATAAAAGCTACCTTCTAGCTGGCAATAACTCCTTGCAGCGCGCAGTTGATTCGATTAATTCAAAAAAAACCGAGGATGATATTGAGATCAGTAAAATGTTGATTCAGGAAAAGAAAAAGATGCAGAGACAAAATAAAACAAAACAAATTTTTGGTCAGCATCTCGATGATCAAGATGCGAGCACTCCAAAAAAATCAGCGAAAATAAAATCTTCAGCGACCCAGATTGCCAATAAAAATACGATACAAAATCAGGTGTCTGGCTTTGTCAGAACAGTCGTCAAAAACACAGATACCCCCATACAGAAATGAAATTAATTCTCGCGCTATTATTTCTTTTTGCTACGCCTGCAAAGGCCGATCAAATCAGTAAGGCTCTCCGTGAAGCTCAGTTTTATTTTCTAATCGATGCCGATACTAAAGAGGTGCTACTCTCCAAAAATGCTGACGCTCGCATCGCCCCTTCTTCGATGACAAAAATTATGACCGCTTATGTGGTCTTTGATCAAATTCAGCAAGGTAAAATTTCTCTTAATAGTCAGTGCTTGGTCGGTAAAGACGCGTGGCACAAATCTGGCTCAAGCATGTTTTTAAATTATGGCGACGTGGTTTCGATAGATTCTTTAGTGAAGGGTTTATTGGCGGTTTCTGGCAATGACGCATCGATCGCTCTTGCCGAAAGTACCGCTGGCGGTCTCAATAATTTTGTCGCCTTGATGAATAGTAAGGCAAAAGAATTGGGGTTAAAAAATAGCCATTTTCGTAATCCGCACGGACTCAGCGAGACTGATCACTACATGAGTATTCGCGATTTAGCCACGCTGGCAATCCGGTTGCACCAAGACTTCCCGCAATATTCACATTACTTTGGCATTCCAGAATTTACTTATCGCAACATCACTCAGCGCAATCGCAATCCACTGATTCGCGAAAATTATGACGGCATTGTTGGTGGTAAAACAGGACATACTAGCGAAGGCGGATATGGAGTTATCGGCATCGTCAAGCGCAATCATCGCCACCTAATCGCAGTGATGAATAAGGGCAAAACACCAAGGCAAAGAACTGAGATTATTACAGACCTTCTTGATTACGGTTTTCATAATTATAAGAAATTAATTCTCTTCGAAAAAAATCAAACCGTAGCGCAACTGCCAACTTGGCTTGGTACTCGATCAAAGATTGACGCGATAACTTCAGAACAAATCGCCTTTACCATTCCAAGAGAATATTCATTTGATGAGGTGAGGGTTAGCGTTAAATATAAAGGCCCGCTTTACGCCCCGATTAAAATCAATAGCGAAATTGCAGATTTAGTGATTGAAATCAAAGGCTACAAAAATTTTTCCTATCCACTTTTTGCCAAAGAAAAAATTGACAAGGCTGGACGCCTCAAGAGGATAAGCCAAATTCTGCGCTATAAAACACACAACTTTTACAATAAAATTTTTCACTAAAATGGATATCAAAATGCTCATGCGCCAAGCGCAAGAGGTGCAAAAGAAGATGCAAAAAATTCAAGATGAGCTGGCGCATCAAGAGTTTGAAGGCGCTTCGGCTGGTGGCATGGTTAAAATTTCTATTACTGGCGCCGGTTTGGCAAAAAAAATTTTAATCGATCCATCGCTAATCAATAAGGACGAGAAAGAAATTCTTGAAGATCTACTAATTGCAGCTTTCAACGACGCCAAGAAAAGAGCCGATGATGGCTCTAGCGATACAGTCCGCAGCGCCACTAGCGGATTACAACTTCCTCCCGGATTCAAGTTTTAATCAATGCGCGAAATAAAAGTGAAGCTCTGCGGCTTTACAGAAAAAGAATCTTTGCGTGTGGCTATTGAGGCGAAGTGCGATTTTGTTGGCTTTGTTTTTTATGAAAAATCTCCCCGCTACATCGCGCTCGAACCCGCCTCAATTCTTGCCCGAATAATTCCCACAACAATTGCCAAAGTCGCCGTTCTGGTTGATCCTGATTTTGAATTTCTTACCAAGATTTCTCAAAAATTCTCGCCTGATTTTTTTCAATTTCATGGCAATGAAAATATAAATTTTCTGCGCGAAGTACGAAAAAAATTCCCTAAAATAAAAATTATTAAAGCCTTCAGAATCAGCGAAGCCAAAGATCTAGAGCATGTTAAAAATTTTGAAGATGTCGCAGATTTATTTCTTCTCGACGGTGCAAAACCTGGGAGTGGAAAAAGTTTTAAATGGGAAATGTTAAAAAATTTTTCTACCAAAAAAAACTGGTTTTTATCCGGCGGATTGAATGCTGACTACCTCGATGAAGCCTTGAAAATCAGCGGCGCAAAGATGATAGATATATCATCGGGAATCGAAAAATATCCTGGTCAAAAATCACCAGAACTCATCCAAGAATTAATGACAAAGGTCAAAAATGTTTGTTAAAATAAGAAATTTTTTATTCGGAAATCCGCTCGATCCTTTCAATAAAGACACGCGCAGGCACATCTCTCTTGTTGCTTTTTTAGCCTGGGTTGGACTCGGCGCAGACGGAATTTCCTCTTCTTGTTACGGCCCAGAAGAAGCATTTCTTGCGCTTGGCACTCACGAAGAATTAGCGATTTACTTGGCCATAGCCATTGCTTTTACCGTCTTCATTATTTCTTACGCTTACACGCAAGTAATAGAGCTTTTTCCAAATGGTGGAGGTGGTTACCGCGTAGCCACGCGCTTACTTGGGCGTCACGCAGGACTTGTATCGGGCATGGCTTTAATTATTGATTATGTTCTCACTATCGCGATCTCGATTGCTAGTGGCGTTGATGCTATCTTCAGTTTTCTTCCAGCGGACTGGCAACAAGCAAAATTAATCGTGGCGCTTTGTTTAGTTATCCTCCTTGCGATCCTTAATTTGCGAGGCATGAAAGAGTCGATAAAGTTTTTGATGCCAGTATTTCTTGGCTTCATTGTTACTCATATTTTCCTCATTATTTACGGAATAGTAGCTCATCACTATGGCTTGTCTGCCCTAGTGCCTAAAGCAGTTGCGGAAACAACAGAAATGAAAAATTCCCTGGGGTGGATTTTTGTATTTTCTGTTTTTCTAAAAGCTCTCTCAATGGGAGGTGGCACCTTTACTGGTTTGGAAGCGGTTTCTAACAATGTAAATACGCTTTCCGAACCCCGCATTCGCACCGCAAAAATAACAATGTTTTTGGTTGCTGTATCACTCGCCTTTACTGCCGCCGGCATTATTTTGCTCTACTTACTCTGGGGCGTTACTAAGGTTGATGGACAAACTCTAAACGCCACCGTTTTTTACTCGATTACCCAAACATGGACTTACAATGATACCCCTCTCAGCTACATTATCGTTCCAATTGTTTTGATGTTTGAAGCGGGACTATTAGTTGTCGCCGCAAATGCCGGATTTCTCGCTGGTCCAAATGTGATTTCCAACATGGCCTCCGATGAATGGATGCCAAAATCTTTCAGCTCTCTCTCGAGCCGCTTAGTAGTTAAAAATGGCATTGTATTCATGGCTGTAGCGGCCTTATTAACTCTGATAATTACTGATGGATCAGTGCATGTTTTAGTGGTGCTTTACTCGATTAATGTGTTCATTACTTTCTCAATGTCTCTTCTTGGACTAAGTATTTACTGGTTCCGTCACCGTCATCGCCAAGAAAAATGGCTGAGCAAATTAACAATTTCAGTGATCGGATTCATCGTCTGCAGCAGCATCTTACTAATCACTATTTTTGAAAAATTTTATGAAGGTGGCTGGATAACTTTATTAATCACTTCGATCTTTGTTGGCTCAGGATTATTGATTCGAAGAATGTATCGCCGCTTCAAAATAAACCTAATGCATAAAGAGGCGGAATTTTATAATTACGAATTTTTACCATCTGATCCAAACCTCTCTGCCGTTGATAAATCTGCGCCTACAGCAGCAATTATTGTCGATCAAACTTTTGGTAGCGGCATGAATTGTCTGCTCGAAATCAAAAAACTTTTCCCAGGAATTTTTAAAAATTTTATTTTTGTGACTGTCGGCGAAGTTGATTCAAACACGATGCGCGAAGAAAAAAGATGGCGAGACATGCGCAGAAAAACTAAATCTATTTTGAATAAATATAAAAATTACTGCAACGCCAATGGCCGTTTTGCTAAGGCCTACATTGGCTACAACACTGATGTCGTGGAGAAATTAACTCAACTTACCAATCGCGTTTCCAAAGATTATCCAAATGTTTTATTCTTCGGAACGAAATTCATCTTTGACAACGAAAACATTTTTACTCAAATTCTTTTTAACCACATTCCCTACATCATGCAGCGTCGTCTTCACACGAAGGGGCAAAATATGGTTATCCTCCCAATGAAAATCTAAATTCTTTAGGGCCCGTTTCAAAAAAAACGTTCTTAATTTCTTTACGAGCCCGTAGCTCAGCTGGATAGAGCAACAGCCTTCTAAGCTGTAGGTCAGGCGTTCGAATCGCCTCGGGCTCACCAAGAAATTATTCCGTTGGTAAAACTTTATTTGACTTTTTTTAGTCGATAACTTTAATGCGCCGCCCTTCACATACCAGGCGGTCCTGGATCTTATTTAAAATTCCTAAAAAATGCTTAAAACTTACTCAGCAAAACCGAGCGAAATCGAAAGAAAATGGTGGCTAGTTGATGCCGAAGGACTTGTTGTTGGGCGCGTCGCTTCCATCATCGCAAATATCTTGCGCGGTAAACATAAGGCTACTTTTACTCCGCATCTTGATTGCGGTGATCACGTCGTAATTATCAATGCTGAAAAAATAAAACTTACCGGCAAAAAATATGCTGAGAAACTTTACTATTGGCACACTGGTTACCCAGGCGGTATTAAAGATAGAA
>CAMBES010000024.1 GCA_945865855.1 Rhizobium sp. Q54
TCAAAGATGTTTGCGGCAAAACCAGACAGTCATCACAAAAAAACCAAGCGAAATTTCGGCGCAAAACTAGAGCCAAAATCTCGCGCCGCCCTGCAGCCCATCTTAAGATCTTAAGATGGGCTGCAGGGCGGATTAGTTAAAAGAAAAAAGTAGAAAAACTGGAATTAGTAATTGTTAGAAATTACGAATGATTCCACTCATCGGTTTGAGAGGGATAGATTGTTTAAAAAAGGGGGTCAGTTCAAAGCTTTAAAGCTGTTGACATGTCAGACTCCGAAGCAACTTCGCCAGGATTCCCATTTATTGTTGAGCTAACACAAAAAATGGATAAAGAAATAAAAGTTTTAGGACTCATGAGGGCAACATTAAAAGATAGATATGAAATGATCCCCATGAAGATCAAAAATAACTAGACCAAATAACATGATAACACTTCCATACACAGAAATTATCGATCTCAAATCAAATTATAATGAAGCTGAGTATGGTTTATTCATCAGGCTTCCCAACGAGTATAAAACTAGCAATAAAACCTATCCAACTTTGTTTTTGCTTGATCCACAATATTTGTTTTCAGTTTGTTATGGGGTTCAAAGAATTTATGAAAATTATATTATTATTGGCATCGGACATAAGGATTTGGATTTCAAAGAGTTAGATCAAAAAAAACGCGGACACATAATTGAAGTCAACAGAGACAGAGATTTTTTGCCCTGGAAAATAAATAAAAATATTTTTTCTAAAGGAGTTAGTGAGGCTGAAATTGATGAAATTGTTAGCGCTTCGGGACAGGCTGAAAAATTTGCCCAATTCATAAATCATCAAGTCATTCCATTGATTGATCAAAAATTTAGAACCACCCAAGACCGTACTTTAATTGGTCACTCATTCGGAGGGGTTTTTGTGAGCTTTATGCTATTTTGCCATCCTGAAAATTTTACAAAATACATCGCTATTACTCCGGTTTTAGCTTCTGAATATTATCAAGAAAAAAAGATGTTTAAGGCTTTGAAGAGAAAAATTTCTGACACGAAAAAATTTGCCTATTTTTCAATTGGTGGAGAAGAGAAAGATGATCGTATGAATAACTATGTTGAGGTGCTGAAAAAAGCCTGTTTAGGAATTACAGAACTTTCCAACGTCGTCGGCAAAGTTGAGATAATTGCTGCAGAAAATCATGTATCGGTTGTAACTCCAAGTATTTGGCGCGGATTTAAGTTCTTTGATACGAATTTAAGCTAATTCTTATGGAAGACTCATTTACTACCGCCATTCGATATAGACTTCGTTAACCTGCAAGTTGGCATGCACACTGATGCTTGCTCAGTATTTACTAAAAACAAAAATATTGTTGAGGGGTAAAATTACTCCCACTTTGCTACTGGCGGCAGAGACATCAAAATCGCTTCCACATTTCCACCAGTCATCAAGCCAAATCTTGTGCCACGATCGTAAAGAAGATTGAATTCGGTATATAATCCTCGCTTGCGCAATTGATGTTCGCGTTGCTCATCCGTCCACTTCTTAAACATATGACGACGCACTAATTTTGGGAAAATTTCGTGGAAGGCGCGGCCGATATTTTTGGTAAATTCGAAGTCATTTTCAAAATTTCCGCTGTCTAAATAATCATAAAAAATTCCGCCAACTCCTCGCGAAACTCCGCGATGCTTGATAAAAAAATATTCATCGCACCACTTTTTAAATTTGTCGTAATATTCGGGCGAGGCCTTGTCGCAAGAATCTTTAAAGGCTTGGTGAAAATCTTTTGTATCTTGTTCAACTTCAAACATCGGGTTCAAATCACTGCCGCCGCCGAACCAAGTTTTTTCTGTACAAATAAAACGTGTATTAAGATGCACCGCCGGAACCAAAGGTGAAGACATATGCGCAACTAATGAAATTCCGCTTGCCCAAAATTTTCCACTCGCCGCAGCAGGAATTTCTTTGCGAAATTCTTCGCTAAATTCACCGTAAACTTCAGAAAAATTTACTCCAACTTTTTCAAAAACATTTCCCTTCATAACAGACATCTCGCCACTTCCGCCACCTGCTCTATCCCAATTTTTCCGCGTAAATTTTCCGGGATTTTCCACACTAAATTCCTCTTCAATTCTCTCAAATTCTGCACAAATTTGATCGCGTAAATTTCTAAACCATTCTGTGGTTAGATGCTGTTTTTCCTTGAGATTCATGGCTTTAGACTGAATTATTTTTTTAATGGATCGCGTCATTCGACGAGGTAAGAATTCCAATACAATGAATTTTAAATCTGATTTCCTCCACGAGTTTTTTGCGCGCGGATTTTTTGCGCAAGCAACTCACCCGCAAGAGCTCGATGATTCTTTATCAAGCGAAAGAATCACAGCTTACATCGGCTTTGACTGCACCGCAAAATCACTGCATGCCGGCAGTTTGATTCAGATCATGATCCTGCGCCTATTACAAAAACATGGGCATAAGCCAATTGTTCTTCTTGGTGGTGGCTCAACAAAAATTGGCGATCCTTCCGGAAAAGATGAGGCTCGGCAAATTTTATCCGATCAAAAAATCTTCGAAAATCTCACCGGAATTAAAAAAACTTTAGAGAAATTTATTCGCTTCGGCGGCGGCGCTTCTGATGCAATGATGGTGAATAATGACGACTGGTTACGTCACTTGAATTACATTGATTTTCTTCGCGACATTGGAAGACATTTTTCGATCAACCGCATGTTGGGTTTTGATTCAGTAAAGACGCGTCTAGAGCGCGAACAGCCTCTCTCTTTTCTCGAATTCAACTACATGATTTTGCAAGCTTACGACTTTTACGAGCTGAATAAAAAATACGGCTGCACCCTACAAATCGGAGGATCAGATCAATGGGCAAATATTATTAATGGCGTTGAATTGATTAGAAAAAAAGGCATTGAAAATTTTCACCAAGCATCTTTCGGATTAACCTCGCCACTTCTTACAACTTCTAGCGGAGCAAAAATGGGCAAGACCGCAGAAGGCGCGATTTGGCTCGATGAATCAATGCTCTCGCCTTTTGATTATTTCCAATATTTTAGAAATACTCACGACGCCGATGTTGGTAAATTCTTAAAACTTTTCACTGATTTAGAACTGGAAAAAATCGCTGAGCTCGAAAAACAAAATATCAACGAAGCCAAGAAAATCCTGGCTTTCGAAGCTACAAAAATTTGTCACGGCGAAAAGGCAGCAGATGAAGCAATGCAAAAAGCTCACGAAATTTTCGTTTCAAAAAATTCCTCCGCTTTTGAAACGGAAGAATTTTTAGTAGAAAAAAAACTCACAGAAATTTTAAAATATCTCGGCGCCTCTGATTCTCTCGGAGAGGCTAAAAGATTAATCGAAGGAAAGGCTGTTAAAATTAACGGCGAAACAGTTTTGGACACCAATCATCAGTTTAACGAAACAGGCGAATTTGACTTGTCAGTCGGTAAGAAAAAATTCTTTAAAATTTTAATAAAATAACCACATGGGCAAAAAAATTATCGGCATCGGCAACGCAATAGTAGACGTTCTATGCAAAGTTGATGAATCATTTTTAATCAACCAAAACCTCGTTAAAGGCTCAATGTCTTTGATCGATGACAAAAGAGCGCAAGAATTAACGAAGTTAGGCCAACTTCAAATAACGCCAGGCGGCTCAGTCGCAAATACGATCGCAACTCTCGGACAATTATCCTGCGATGCTCAATTCATAGGTAAGGTTGGCGCTGACGAATTTGGTAAAAAATTCATTGAAGGTATCGAAAAGACCGGAGCGAAATTCATCGGCGAAAATTCTTACAGTCAGGCCTCCGCAAAATCATTTATAATGATCACCCCTGATGCTCAGCGCACAATGTGCACCTATCTCGGTTGCGCTTCACAAATCAACGAACGCGATATCGACGATAAAGTTTTTAAAGGCGCAGATTTCTTATATCTCGAAGGATATTTATGGGATGATCCACAAACAATCGAAGCACTGCGCAAAGCAATAACAATGGCTAAAAAACGCGGTGTTAAAGTTGCATTCTCACTCTCTGATTCTTTTTGTGTTTCAAGACACAAGCGCGATTTCGTTGATCTAGTTTTAGGTGATCTCGACATCGTCTTTGCCAATGAAAGAGAAGCTCTGGAACTATTGTCTCTTAAAGAATTTTCTGAAGACAAAGCATTCGAATTCTTTTCGCAAAATCCTGATCTGATCGCAGTTGTAACTAGATCAAGCAAGGGTTGTTCAGTATTTGGTTACGGTAGCGTCATTAATATTCCCATCCAAAATGTTGAGAACATCGTTGACACCACTGGTGCTGGTGACGCTTTCGCCGCAGGGTTTTTTTACGGCCTAATTAATGATTTCGATTTAGAAAAATCAGCGGCTTACGGCAATATTCTTGCTGGCCAAATTATCCAAATAGTTGGCGCAAGATTTGGAAAAGAACAACTTCAGAAAATAGGGCTTTAATGAATCTCTGGACAAAGTCTGAACTGCTCGAGGCTTTGTCTGAAGAGCTTCTCGAGCAAAATATTCCCGAAAATTTAGAAATTAACGAGGTCGCGATTGACAGCCTCAAGACTTCAAAAAACGGCCTCTTCATCGCCCTCCGCGGCAAAAAAAATAATGGCCATGATTTCATCGATCAGGCAATAATTAATGGCTGCAGCGTTGTTTTAGTAGATCAAAAAATAACTCACAAAACCCCAACTCTTCTCGTCAAAAATACTTTCGCCGCTCTCTATAAACTCGCAGAATTTTCGCGCCAAAGAAGTAAGGCAAAAATTATCGCCCTCACCGGATCTGTAGGAAAAACCGGCACGAAAGACATGCTCGAGTTAGTTTTTAAAACCCAAGGAGAAAATCCGGGGAAAACTTTTGCCACAACGGGAAATCTCAACAATCACATCGGTCTTCCTCTCTCACTCTGCAACTTTCCACGCGATTGCGATTACGGAATTTTTGAAATGGGCATGAATCATGCTGGCGAAATCGAACCACTCTCAAACCTTGCCAAACCTCATCTAGCAATTGTTACCAATGTTGGTCCAGTTCATATCGAGTTCTTCAAAAACGAAGGAGAAATCGCCGCGGCGAAAGCAGAAATTTTCTCTGGATTAGTCGGTGAAAAAATTGCGCTACTTAACTTTGACAATCCGCATTTCGAGTTTTTAAAACAACAAACTCAGGGCCTGAAGACTCTTTCCTTTGGCAAAAATACTGGCGCAGATTATAAAATCACTGCCATCATCCCCGCAAATGCGGCTGAGAAAGAAGGCGCGCTTGAAGTAAATGATGAAACCCCCGTTATTCGCGAACGCGTGGGAATAACGACGAAAAATTCGTGTAAAATAGACAGTAATCTAGTCACTGCAAAATTACCGAGCGGCAAAAAAGTTTCTTACCAAATTAACTCGCAACATCCGGCAGTAATTTTTAACTCAATCATCGTTGTCGCTTGTCTCGACTTGTTCGGCAATGATTTCAAAAAAGGAATTTCTGCGCTAAAAAATTTAGAATCAAAAACCGGACGCGGAAAAATTACTGAAGCAAAAGGCGTTGTAATAATCGATGAAAGCTACAATGCCAGTTTGCTCTCGATGCATGCTGGGCTTGAATATGCAAGCAATCTCAAAAAAACTCTTGGCAAAAAAAGAGTTATCGCCGCACTTGGTGACATGCTCGAACTCGGAGAAAAATCTACTGAGATCCACGAAAAAACTTTAAGTTTTTTATCAGAGTTTAATATTGATTTTGCTGTGCTGGTTGGCGAAAAGATGTCTACTGCTGCAAAAAAATTACCTAAAAATTTATACCAAACTTTTCCAGACTCATCAAGTGCAAGTCTTGCTATTCATGACCTGGTTAAAGATGGCGACATTCTTTACGTCAAGGGCTCCCGCGGAATGAAGATGGAAAACATAATTCAAAATCTAGTCAGTGTTCACTAATCTAATCTCTCAGAATCTCTGGCTTCAGGCCTTTGTTTGCCTAGCTTCATCCTACATCATTGGATTTTTTAGCATCAAAAAATACATCGCCTTCGCACATAAAAATACGAAACTATTTCAACCGATTCGCGACTGCGGACCAGCAACGCATCTCAAGACAAAACAAAAAACTCCAACAATGGGCGGGCTTTTTATTGTGCTTGCCACACTAGCAACCACACTGCTTTTCATTGATTTCTCTAATCGCTATATTCTCGTCGTCTGCGTAGTTTTCTTAACTTTTGCCGCGATTGGTCTTGCCGATGATTTGGCAAAAGTTCTCTACAAAAATTCTAAAGGCATACGCGGCAGTATTAAAATCGTGATTCAATTCGCGATCATATGCGTTGCCTTTTTGTGGCTTGGATCGATCGACGAAATCCACTTTAAAAATCGCGTCTTTCTGCCTTTTGGCAACGGACATTTTATTTATCTGGGCCTCATTCTTTACGTATTTTTCGTCAATGTCGTAATTGTCGGAACTTCTAATGCGGTGAATTTAACCGACGGCCTCGACGGTCTAGTTTCAGTGCCCGCAATCATTAGTCTTAGCTGCTTAATTTTATTAATTTATGCCTCATCAACTCCACAACTCGCCATCAATTTCAAAGTGCCTCACGTCAAATTTTCCGGCGAATTAATCTTCTTCTGCATCGCTTTGATCGGCGCAATTCTTGCTTTTTTAACCTTTAATTTTCGACCAGCGAAAATTTTCATGGGAGATGTAGGAAGTCTAGCAATCGGCTCTGCCCTTGGCCTAATCGCCATCATCGTTAAACAAGAATTTATTTTTTTTGTGATTTCGATTTTATTCGTCTGCGAAGCAGTCTCGGTAATTTTACAAGTTGGCTCCTACAAATTGCGTAAAAAAAGAATTTTTTTAATGGCTCCTCTTCATCACCATTTCGAGAAAAAAGGCTGGAGCGAACAAATGGTGGTAAGACGCTTCTGGTTTGCCTCTGTAGTATTTGCGGCCTTAGGAATGGGAATATTTTTGCTTTAGAAATTCCTTCTTTATAAAAATTTTAAATGACTAAAAAACCTCGCATTTACCTTTACGACTCAACCCTCCGCGACGGCGCGCAAACTAGCACCGTCAACTTTAGCGTGCGCGACAAAGTTGAGATTGCTAAGAAGCTCGACATGCTTGGAATCGATTACATTGAAGGCGGCTGGCCCGGTGCAAATCCAACTGATGACGAATTTTTTGCTAATCTTCCTATTTTAAAAAAATCACGATTTACCGCTTTCGGCATGACGCGTCGCAACAACGCTTCGGCCTCTAACGACGAGGGTTTGAGTGCTCTTATTAATGCGAATACCAAGTCGATTTGTATCGTCGGAAAATGTTGGGATTTTCACCTCACTCACGCACTAAATATTTCCGAAGAAGAAAATCAGAAAATGATTTCTGACTCAATTGCGCAAATCGTAAAAAAGAAAAAAGAAGCAATGTTCGACGCCGAACATTTTTTCGACGGCTACAAAGCAAATCCAAAATTTGCGCTGCGCACAATCAAAGCTGCCTACGAAGCTGGGGCTAGATGGATCGTACTTTGCGACACTAATGGAGGAACTTTGCCGAATGAAATTTCTAGGATCGTCAAAGAAATTACGAAGCATATTCCTGGCGAAAATCTTGGAATTCATTGTCACAACGACACTGGCAACGCAGTCGCCAACTCACTCGCTGCGGTTGAAGCAGGAGCAAGACAAATTCAAGGAACTATTAACGGACTCGGCGAACGTTGCGGAAATGCAAACTTAATCACTCTCATTCCAACCTTAGTTTTGAAGCTCGGATTCGACATTGGCATTAATGAAAAACACTTAAAAAATCTCAGCAAAGTTTCTCATTTTCTCGATGATCTTTTAAATAAAGAGACTGACAAATTCGCACCTTACGTTGGTCTCTACGCCTTCGCACACAAGGGTGGGCTTCATGTTTCCGCTGTCGAAAAAAATCCGCAATGCTACGAACATGTCGCACCAGAAAAAGTTGGAAATCATCGTCAAATAATGATCTCAGACCAAGCTGGCCGTTCCAATATTATTTCACGATTAAAAGAGATTGATATTGAGCTGCGCGAAGAAATTAAACCGAGTCAAATTTCTGCTTTAGTCAATCAAGTTAAGGAGCTCGAAGCGCAAGGTTATGCTTACGACTCAGCAGATGCGAGCTTCGAAATCCTCGCCAAAAAATCTCTCAGCACTGTTCCTAATTTTTTCGACTTGATTTCATTTCGCGTACTCGACGAACAAGGAAAACCGTCGGAAGCAACAATAAAAATTCGCGTCGGTAATAAAATTACAATGTCTGTCGCCGAAGGAAATGGACCTGTCAATGCCCTCGACAAAGCTTTACGCAAAAGCCTCGCGCGCAAATATCCGAGTTTAAAAAATGTGCGACTGACGGATTACAAAGTTAGAATTTTGACACCGGCCGCAGGAACAAAAGCCCTCACCCGCGTGCAAATCGAATCTTCTGACGAGACTGGAAAAAAATGGTCCACAATCGGCGTCTCCGAGAACATAGTTGATGCCTCCTTCAGGGCGCTGCACGATTCGATTACTTATAAGTTGATGAATGAAATGACGCCCTAATATCAATCACGAATTCTGCTTAGCACAAACCAAATAGGGAGAATGAGGTGATTTTCTAATTTACAAAGGCGCCGAGATCGATGCAGAAGATTTTGCGCCAGCATCTCTCGATCTAATCATAGATTTAATTTCTTCCGCAGGTCTTCCCAATATTTAAGACGCTTCTGCAGATCTCGCTCAAATCCTCTTTCATTTGGCTCGTAAAATTTTTGACGACCTAATTCTGCCGGGAAAAATTCCTGCCCGGAAAAACAATGTGGCGTGTCGTGATCATAAATGTAGCCGTCGCCAAATCCTTGCTCCTTCATCATTTTCGTTGGCGCGTTGAGAATATTTTTTGGCGGAGAAATTTGTGATGTGCGCGAAGCCGCGCTGATTGATGCTTTATGGGCTAAGTAAGAAGCATTCGATTTTGGCGCGGTGGCGCAATAAATGGTCGCATGAGATAAGGCGTAATCACCTTCGGGACTTCCCAAAAAATCGTAATTTTCTTTTGCTGCCATTACTTGCAGCAAAGCATTTGGATCAGCAAGGCCGATATCCTCTGTCGCGAAACGAGCAAGACGACGCAAGATGTAATAAATATCTTCTTTGGCTTCGAGCATTCTTGCCAAGTAATACAGGGCCGCATCGACATCAGAGCCGCGCAGAGATTTGTGAAAGGCGCTGATTAAATTAAAATGAAAATCACCTTTTTTATCAAAATGCGCGGCGCGCTTAGAAATTATTTTTAGCAATTTTTCAGCAGAAATTTTTTCTTTCGTCTCAAGTGAAAATAAAATTTCGCAACTATTCAGCAAATAACGCGCATCACCGCAAGCCAGAGAAACCAGAGCTTCACGCCCATCATCAGTTAGCGGCAATTTCTTTTTTAAAACATTTTCTGCGCGTGCAAGAATTTTTGTGAGTGCTACTTCGTCGAGAATTTTTAGCGTCACAACTTTGCAGCGCGAAAGCAGTGCGGCGTTGAGATGGAATGAGGGATTTTCTGTTGTCGTGCCAATCAAAGTGATCGCACCATCTTCGATTGCAGGAAGAAAAAGATCTTGCTGCGTTTTGTTGAAATGATGGATTTCGTCAATCATTAGAATTATTGACGAAAATCCCCGTCCCTCACCTCTCTTCTCCCTTAACTTCTCCTCCCCATTTTTTGAAGGAAGCAGCTCTTTTTGAAAAAGAGGGTAAAGTGAAGCGCCTGGTGATTTTCGACCAGCGCCTTCGATCACCTTCCTCACCTCCGCCACGCCAGAATTAATCGCTGAAAGCGCAACAAATTCCGCGTTAGAAATTTTTGCCAAAGATTTTGCGATAGTAGTTTTTCCAACTCCCGGCGGGCCCCAAAGAATCAGTGAGGGGATATTTTTACTCTCCATAATCAGCGACAAAATTCCTGAACCATCTCCATCTTGGCCAAAAAGATGATCTTGCCCAATCAACTCAGACAGGCTTTCGGGACGAATTAGATCGGCGAGTGGATGATTTTTCATTTTGACTAAATTCTTGACTAAGGCATTGACCAGCTTGATGTTCAAGCCATCAATCTTTTTTCTTAAAACATGCTTTCTGTAAATATCGGTGAAGCATTTCAAACACAAGATTCTCGACTTATCACAGCGAATTATTCACTACTTAAAAAAATTCAGAACTGATGGTGGGGTTGATTTGCTAAATTTAAATTCAGAAGACATCGAGAAGTTATTTCAACTTTCAAAATTCACTCCGAACCATTCGAACTCGTTATTATGGCGCAGGCTGTAAATAATGAGATGGCGATTATTTCACCTGATAAAAAATTTGCTAATTACACAATGCGCGTATTTTTCTAAAAATAATTTCAACTTAAAAAAAGTTAAACATGACCAAAGAAACATCTGACAATTCTTTTACCCAAGACGTTCTTGATTCAAAACTTCCTGTACTTGTAGATTTTTGGGCACCTTGGTGTGGTCCATGCCGCCAACTTTCTCCGATTGTTGACGAAGTTGCGAAAGATTTCGCCGGCAAAATTGAAGTCTTCAAATGCAATGTTGACGAAAACCCTGAAGTGCCTTCTAAACATATGGTGCGAGGCATACCAACATTAATTCTTTTTAAAGACGGCAAAGTCGTCGACACTAAAGTTGGCTCTCTTCCGAAGCCGGCTTTAATTGAGTGGATCAAAAAAAATGCTTAAGACGTAACGACAAGAAGAGATTTCAAAACAAAATATTTTCCTGTTTGAAATTGCTATTTATGGCTAAGTCCATTTCTTACAAAAATCTAAGTCACAATGTTGCAAATTTTTTACTACATTGTGACAGCAATGATTTTTTTATTTTAGCGAGCAAATGATCGCGACATGATCAACAGCGAAATTTTAAAAAATTCTTGGGAATATTTTTGCAATTCCAACTCACTAGTTCCAAAAATTGGATGTGAGTTAGAATTTTTTTTGCTTGGAGCGAGTGCGGATGAAGTTCTAAATTTTATCGCCGAATTGCAGCAGAAAAATTGGCAAGTCGAAAAAGAGCGCGGAGCCACACAGATTGAAATTAAAACTGATTTTACCGCTGATTTAGAAGCTCTTTGCATTGAGCTCGAGGAGAAAAAAATATTCATAAAAAACCTCGCCACAGAAAAAAATTTAATCGCCTCTTTTGCTGCTCAGCCATTTCTTGATGATTGTGGTAGCGCCTTGCAGTTCAACATCTCACTGCATGATTCAAGTGATAAAAATGTTTTCGCAACTGACGAAAAAATCCTGCAAAATTCGATTAATTCCCTGCTTGTCTTCACCAACCAAATGCTGATTTTTTTTGCACCGAAAAAAGAAGATTACTTACGCTTTTCGCGCGAGTTAAATCGTAAAATTTTTCAAAAAGGAAAGTTTCCCGCACCGGTAAATTTAAGCTTCGGAAATAACAATCGCACTTGCGCAATTCGGATCAAAAAAACAGAAAGTGGGAAAAGATTAGAATATCGCGTAGCTTGTGCCGACGCTAATCCACAGCTTTGTATTAGCGCATTACTTTTGGCTTTAAGTAAAAAATCTAAGCAAGAATTCATGCCAACTTTTGGCAATGCTTTTGAAGAAAAATTTCAGCTAAAAAATCTTTGTCAGAGTTTGGAAGAGGCTGAAGAGGAGTTTCGAAAAGATGAGAATTTTATTAGAGATTTTCTGGATCCTCGCCTGCACAAGAATGGCTAGGGCGATTGATTGCAGCTTCGCTTTATTCCTGACATGAGCCAAAAAAAGGGCGAGGTATTTATGAAGCAAACTACTGTCTCAATCTCTCAACCACATTAACCGGCAGCAAAATAAAATAACGACCTTGCACAGAAGTGTAAGAGGCAAGCTCTTCTGCCCTTGGGCCGTAACCAAAAAATATGTCGCCGCGAATTGTTCCTTTAATTGCCGAGCCAGTATCCTGAGAAATCAAGAGGTGATTATACTCCTCTTTCGATCCGTCTTTTTTTCTTAAATTTGTTTCGAGCCAAAGTGGCATGCCGTAAGGAATTATGTCACTGTCAACAGCAAGAGAGCGCTCTGCAGTAAGTGGCACACCCTGACCTCCAACAACATATTCACCTTCAGTGATTTTGAAGAAAATGTAAGCAGCGTTGATATTCATAGCCTCATCTGCTTTGTCCGGATTGTTTTTCAGCCAATTACGTATGGATTCAGAGTTCAACTGACTGCGATTTAGATATCCTTGATCAACCAGATAATTCGAAATTCCACTAAATGGTTGGTTGTTACGTGCCGCAAAAGCAACGCGAATTTCCGCACCATCAGACAACTTAACTCGCCCAGATCCTTGAATATGCATGAAGAAAAGGTCGGTTTTATTATCGACGTAAAGAATCTCTAAGCCCTTGCCATTCAAGGCTCCAGATTCGATCTCGGCGCGACTTAAATAAGGCTCGGAAGTTAAATCCTGTGGCTTGCCGTAGAGAGGATATTTGTATTTTTCGGTCTTAACTCTGCTGCCATTAAGTGAGGCTTCGTAATATCCGGTGAATAGTCCCGAACTTCTGCCCATACGAGTTTCCACAGCAAAAGGTCGAAACCAATTCTCAAAAAAATTCTTAGTTTGGCTGTTGCTCATGCTTTTAACGAGATCGGCAATATCACATACGTCGCGAAAATCTCCGACTTTAATATCCCCAATTTGCCCTCCAATCAGGCGCTTCTGTGGCATCTTGGCAAATTTGTTGCATGAATGAATCAAAGCCTGCAACGCTTTTTTATGATCATCATTTTCCCAATTATTCAGCTGCGAAAAATCAACCTGCGTAAGACGCACATCGCCCTTGCCGGTAATTGAAATTTGCTTCGAAAAAAGACAAGAAGAAAGAAAAAGAATTAGTGCTAGTGCTAGACGCGGCATGTTTAGATTTTTACTTAAAAAGAGGAGTCGCAAATCTAGTTTCTTTTGAACAGAGATGAATCAAAAGCTCGGGACTTAGAGTGAGGTTGGGGGTTAATTTAGAAACACCCCCTAGCTAAAAATTTCTAGCCCACTTACTCATGAACTTTTCCAATTAACTAGAGATTTTTATTCCCCATTTTTTACTTAGATAAGATTCAATTGAATCTATTTCTTCTGCCATGAGGGCGCGATTGAAGATTATTATTTCTCCTATTGTTCCATCGAGATATTCGGTGCCCTGAATATTTCCAATCGTGTTAGATGATTGAGTTGCTGCGTTGTTAATAGTCAAAGCTCCCGTCAATGTCTGTTTTAAGCCATTAAAAATAATCCGTCTTTCCTTTTGATCGTAATAAAATGTAACAATATGAGGTGAATATGTGCTCAATGAGACTGAAGTTGTCGCATTCGTCGGGCCACTCCAGAAATTCGCAAAACCTTGTCCGCCAGTCATATAACGAAAAGAGTTTTGTTTATTATTGGAAAGAGTTCCAGAGCCAATTAATCCACAAGTTGCTGTACCAGAACATTTTTCACCAGCTTTTGCGACAATAAAAACCGTGTAGGGCGAATTATTATATGGAACTGTTCCATCTGGCAAATTTAGAAATTGTGATGACGTAGCGGTAAACTTTAAAGTTGGTAAACTATTAATATCATTTTCTGTATAAACTGGACGATTGGCTGGGGTTGCTTGAGTAGCATTACTTTTGTCAACTGACGGAGATATGTCATACCAACTAGATATCGCAACACCATTATCTATTGATGAATCAAAACTTGCCTGAGATGTGGTTTCATACCACGCGACTAGATTTTTTATTCCATTAACCGGTGAGCTTT
>CAMBES010000025.1 GCA_945865855.1 Rhizobium sp. Q54
GATAAAAAGATTTGGCGTAGCCACCGTGACCAATCGGAGATTGTGCGAGTAGAATAAAATGTGGAGCCGAGCCCGAGCCGCCAAGCATTGGTAAATTTACTTGTTCGAGATATTTTCCATTAATTCCTCCCGCCCCTCGCGCAAAAAGAGCTGGGCCAGATTTCATTTTTTGATTTACTGCCTGATTATTTCCCAATTCAAACTTACCGAAATCGCTTTCAGCGAAGGTAAAAATTTGATCAAGATTAGGATTTTCATTGCGACCGTCAGAATTAAAATTGAATTCGGTCTTAGCTGTAATTCCATATTTTAGGCCGTCTGGTGCCTCTTTGGCAAACTTTAAAAAGATCTGCGAATCATTGCCAATCGATTGGGGATTATTTAGACGATTTTTGGTTAAGTCGTCGGGAAGATTTTGTTGTTCAAATGTAGAGTCTTGATTACGCGAAGCGGCAGAGAAATTTATGAAGCCACTGGTAGAAAAAGTTTTGGAATAAGCGACTTGAGGAGATATCAGTAAGAAGAGAAAGGCAATTTCACGAGTCATCTTTGAAGTTCGAAAAACTTCGGGGATCTTGCAAATAAAACTCCTGAAATCCTTGAATTTACTTCGTAAATTCAAGGATAACGGACTCATTATTTTTTAGATTCTGGCTTTTTAGCTTCGGCTTTTTTGGCTTCAGCTTTTTTATCATCTGCTTTAGCTGGAGTTCCACCTGCTGCTGGAGAACCTGCTGATGGGGCCTCTTCTTCAGACTTGCCACGACCAGTGATGCTAGCAATTAGCAAATCGCCTTTTTTGAACAACTTGACTCCGGAAGGTAAGACCAGGTTGGTTGTTCTGATTTTGTGCCCGATGTGAAAATTGGCGATATCGATTTCAATTGTTGCTGGAATTGATTTTTCGCTGTCGCACACAACTTCAATTTTGCGCAAAATTATGTTGAGCATTCCACCTTTTTTTAGACCCAAGGATTTATCTTGGTTGGTGAAAGAAAATTTTGGTTTAGCACGAATAGCTTTTACATTATCGCATCCAAGGAAGTCGACGTGAACAGGGCGATCAGAAACCGGATCTAATTCAATTTTATGAGCGATTACTTTGGTTTTTTTATCAGCAAGTTCGAGCTCGATTAGTGAAACTGTTAAGCTGCCTTTAAAATATTCAGCTTCGAATTCGCGAGCATCTAGACTTAAATTTATATTTCCGCCAGCGGCGTAAATAACAGCCGGAATGCGGCCAGCATTCTTGATTCTTCTAGATTCAGACGTGCCAAATTTTTCTCTTTTTTCTGCTTTTAGCGTAATTGACATTTTTCTCCTGGTAGTTTCTTTTTTGAAAGTATTTGGGGCATTATTTTAAAGGCCTAAATCGGGGGCGGCGCAACCTATTTGTCGAACTAAAACAATCAAGTGGGTTATCTCTTTTCAAGTTCAGATAGTGCTGCAAGCACTTCTTCGACGTGTCCGTTAACGCTTACGGAGTGCCAAATATTAGCGATTTTACCAAGCCTGTCGATGAGAAAAGTAGAGCGATCAATACCAAGATATTTTTTGCCAAACATCGATTTTTGCTTAAGAACATCGTAAGCCTTACAAACTTCTCCGCCTTCATCAGCAAGCAAATTGAAGGCCAAATTATATTTCTCAACAAAGCGACAATGACTGGTCACTCCATCTTTTGAAACTCCGAGCACGACGCAATTTAACTTTTCAAACTCAGCGATTTTTTTGGTAAAATCTTGTGCTTCAATGGTGCAGCCCGGGGTGTCGTCTTTGGGATAAAAATAAAGAACGACATTCTTTCCTTTAAGATCTGCAAGATCGATCTTCGTGCCTTCGTCACTTTTTAGTAAAAATAAAGGCGCTAATTCTCCGATTTCCATTTTAAACTTTTGGTTTTGCGACAGCTACGTGAGCGATCACATCATTAAATTGAGATTGGCTGCAAAGGCCCAGAAGCACAACATCGCGCGATTTAATATTTTTCATATTCCAATGCGTACGGGTTCTAATTGATTCGATCATTTTATCAGTAGTGCCCACCAGTTTTTTGATTTGAGCGTTGGTGATTTCTGGGTAATATTTAAGCAGATAAAAAATACCATCTGGCTTATCTTGACGACGCGCGATTGGTGTATATTTCGATTTCTTTTCAGTGCCTCTAACTTGTGAAGCAGCGCCTTGGATCAAGACTAAATCAGCTTCAGATATTTTTTCACAGCGCGCGATTTCTTCGCGTGAAAGTTGTCCAGATAAAATTGGATTTTGTCCGAGAATTCCAGCAGCAACGTCTCCATCGGCAATGCCTTGCACTTCTAACTCATGTAGTCCACAAAATTTGGCAATTTGCGTAAATGTAAGTGAGGTATTTTCGACCAACCAAACAGCAGTTGCTTTACGCATTAGGGGTAATTCTTGTATCATTGGTTTTAGATTTTTTTAGGAAAGAATAAGGGAAGGAAACCGCATTTAATTTAGCTCAACTTAATAAAGCAATGGACTGGACTCATCAAGATTTTGTCATTCACGAATTCTCTGAACTTGAAAGCACTAATAAAACTGCGTTAGAATTGGCGCAGTTGGGGAAAATTTCCGACCGTGAAATCATTTTAACCGAACGGCAAAGCGCAGGACGCGGTCGCCAAAATCGCAGCTGGATTTCGCCAGCTGGCAATCTTTATTTTTCGCTTCTTCTTCTTCCAAAAATTTCCGTTGAAAAAATTCCGCAGCTTTCTTTTGTGGGCATTACAGCCTTGCGCCTAGCGGTTAAAAACTCGGTTTCCAAATGGCCGAATGATTTGCTGATTGAAGAAAAGAAGGTTGCCGGAATTCTGCTCGAGAGCAAAATATCTGGAGGAAATTGTGATTTCGTAGTCTTGGGAATTGGCGTCAATCTTATCTCAAATCCATCTGAAACAATTTTTCCGGCGAGTAATTTAAAAAATTTTGGCATTGAAATTTCACCGCAAGAAATGTTGAAAAATTTTCTGAATGAGTTCGAAAAACTTTACCAAAATTGGCTTGATTTCGGTTTTGCTGGAATTCGTCAAATCTGGCTTCAGCGCTCTTATCGACTGAATGAAGAAATTAAGATAAAACTTGATGGAGAGGAAATCGCGGGTGTTTTTTCTGGAATGGACGAGGAGGGTAATTTAATATTAAATCGAGAGGGAAAGATTCTTAAAATTTCCGTTGGGGATGTGAGTTAAAACTTACTGAATCGAGGCCCGCTCAAGGATGGCGCAGAAATTACGGCGCTTAATATTCATCACCACGCAGATAGAGATTTAGGAAATTAACCACCAGCAATCATTTTCAAACAATCATCATAATCAAAAAGTCGCAGCAAATCTTGATAATCCTGGGTTCCGCGCCCCAACATTAATTCAGCATTTTTACGCGCACTTGCTAGTAAATCCGAATCCAGACCCAAATCTGCAATTCTAAATTGTGGAAAACCACTTTGGTTTGTACCAAGCAAATTACCGCTTCCGCGCATTTTTAAATCTTCTTCGGCAAGAAAAAATCCGTCGTCAGATTCGCGCAAAATGTTGAGGCGCTTGCTTCCATTCATTCCAAGTTTTTCGCCGTAAAGCAAAATGCAGAAAGATTTTTTGTCTGATCTGCCAACTCTTCCGCGCAATTGATGTAGTTGCGCCAGACCAAAATTCTCGGCATTTTCGATTAGAATTACGGTCGCATCTGGCGCATCAATTCCAACTTCAATCACCGTCGTTGCGACTAGAATCTTCAGGCCTCCAGACATAAAATTAGCCATTACCTTTTCCTTCTCTTTCTCACTCATTTTTCCATGCAGCAATCCAACATTTTCGACTGAAAAAATCTTCACTAATTCATCAAATTTTTTCTTCACGCTCATTAGCTCTATCTCAAAATTTTCTTCAATCGCTGGGCAAATCCAAAATAATTTTTCACCGCGTAAAACCGCTCGCTTCATCGCTTCATGCACTTCATTAATTTTTTTTGCCGACATTACTAATGTCTCAATTTTCTGACGATTTTTTGGTTTTTCATCGAGAATTGAAATATCCATGTCGCCGTAAAGAGCCATCATCAAACTGCGCGGAATGGGTGTTGCGCTCATTAAGAGCAGATCAACATTCTCGCCTTTTTCAACCAATTTTAAACGCTGCATTACGCCAAAACGATGCTGCTCATCAATCACTGCCAGGCCAAGATTTTTGAATTTTATGTTATCCTCTAAAGCTGCGTGAGTGCTGATTAAAATATCAATTTCTCCCGCCGCTAAATCGGTCAAAATTTTTGCCTTTTGTTTTTTCGTTGTCGCAGAAGTTAGGAGGTCGATACGAATCGACAAAAACCTGCGGAAATATTCCAGATGCTGCTTGGCAAGTACCGCCGTTGGCGCGATCACACAAGCTTGTTTTTGTTGCGAGATCGCTGCGAGACATGCTGATATTGCCACAATCGTCTTTCCGCTACCGACATCTCCCTGCAAAAGTCGAAGCATTTTTTTTGAAGAAAAAATTTCTGATTCAATTTCAGCGATTGCTTTTAGCTGCGCTGAAGTTGCCTGGAATGGAAGTTTGGATAAAAAGTTAGAACCGATTTCTCGCTTCTCGCTTAATGCTTTTTGCTTCGTATTTTTATTATTTTTTTTAGCCAAAAAAACTGCAATCTGCCAAGCAAGAAGCTCTCTTCCCGCAATGTAACGACGCGCTTTTTCAACATCTCCTTCTTTAAAATAATGCAGAATTTTTAGCGCTTCGCCAAGTTCGTTGTCAGGAATTTTTGTGAGAATTTCGGCGATTCTTTTGCTCAAAAATTTTTGCGTAATGCCCGCAATTAAAGGATAAATCACATTCAACTTCGGCATTTTTTCGATCTCGTTTGCCGGCAAAATTTCTTGCGGATGTGTCATTTGATTCTCCCCGCCCAAACGCTGCAAATGCCCGAGAATAGCTATCTCAACCCCAACCTTCATCTTGCTGATCTGACTTGGAAAAATTTTAAAAAAAATAATATTGAGGTAACCCGTCGGATTGTAGCAAATGACTTTATGGGGCTGACGATTTGTCGCTGGCTTGATGTGACTTTCAACTTTTGCCTTAACAATAATCAGTTCGTCATTTTGCACTTCGAAAAGACGCGGACAAAGAGAAATAATCTCCATTCTAGATGGCTTGTGAAGTAGTAGTGCAAAAACTTTATTTCGTCCGACAAGTTTAGTGAGGGTCTGAGCAAAAACCTCTCCTACACCACGCAGCGAAGTGAGAGGAAGCAGCAAATCTTTCATTCTTCGCCACGTTGTTTGCGACGATTTTCATCTCTTTTTTTAATTGAATCGCGCTTGTCGTAAAGCTTCTTTCCGCGACCAATTCCGATCAGAACTTTCGCGATATTTTTTTTGTTAAAATAAATTTTAATCGGCAGGCAGGCGTAACCTTTTTCCTGCATTTTTCCGAGAATTTTATTCAGCTGTTTTTTGCGCAATAAAAGTTTTCGCTGCCTCTTTGGCTCATGATTAAAGCGGTTTGCCGACTTATATTCGCTGATATTGCAATTGATTAAAAACAAATCTCCGGCAGTTTCGTTAACGTAACTTTCCGAGATACTTGCCTTACCTTCGCGTAGTGATTTTACCTCACTTCCAAGCAGCATGATGCCGGCTTCGACTTCCTCTTCGATGGTGTAATTGAAATGTGCTTTGCGATTTAGTATTTGCATGAAAAATATCTTTTAAAAATTCCTTCAAACTAGCAACCCCTTCCAATGCAGATAAAAAAACATGTTCTTGCCGTCTTAGTTGAAAATGAATTTGGCGCCCTTGCACGCATTGTTGAACTTTTTTCAGCACGCGGATATAACATCGAGACACTTACAGTGGCGCCAGTTTCGCGCGATAAAAAAATGTCACGCATCACCATTACCACTTACGGCACCGACAAAACAATCGACCTAATTTGTAAATTATTGAAGCGCATTGTGCCTGTTCATCACGCCGCCGAACTCAGTACTGCCGATGGTTATATCGAGCGTGAATTAGCTTTGGTGCAAATTATTTCTAATGCAGAAACACGTGAAAAAGCAATGCGCGCGCTCGAAAATTATCGCGCTGATATTGTTGATATTGACGGTGATTCGTTGGTTTTCGAGGTGATTGGAAATTCGCAAACTATCGATGAAGTGCTGACAAAAATGGAAAGTTATGGATTGGCTACAGTTTCACGCACCGGTATTGCTGCTGGCTTTAAGGGAGCTAAGAGATTAGATAGATTGGATAGCGTTGATTAGTTTTGCCATTCAAGCGAAGCGGATAATCAGACTTGGATCGCAACGGGGTTGTTGCGCGTAAATTGCGATGATGAAACGACAAGATCTTAGTGTTAATGAGATGCTGTGCTGGTTTCCCTTCCATTCTTTCTCTCAGCTTCGACTCTCTCGGTAAATTTTCCGAGATGAGTTTTTCCTTTTTCAACAGTTTTCGTCGCTTTAATTTTTCCGCGCAATCCTTCCAAGTCTTTCGGACTCATCTTGAATACTTCCTTACCTTTACAAGCTTCAGGAATTCTAACGATCCACTCTCCTTTTTTTCGCTCTAGATCGCATGGAACAATACCCAAATCTTCGTAAGCTTTTTTGATCTTTTCCGCCAGGTCTTGTGCTGCTTTTGCACTGTCACAATCAAATCTTTTGAAGGCGCCATTTTCTTCATGAGCTTTCCCTTCACTTTCGAGCTTTTCGAATATTGTGAGTATTTTTTTGCAGACTTCTTTTGTCTCTTCGTCTTTAATTGCTATGTAAGCGTTAAGACTTGAGTGAGTTTTGCGCAACTCCTGAAAATTAAGTGAACTAGAAGACGTCAATAATTTTTCTCTTAATTCTTTTTCCGCGAAATTATCAACATCTCCCATCTGCAACAAGTTATGAATCGTCAGCGGACCGCAATTATAGCCATCTTTTTGTTGCGGCGCTCTTAGATCAGTAATGCCAATTCCTAATTTGTTCATTTCATCCTTCACCTTGCTGTCAATCTCATTACCAAGTGAGTCATTATAAAAGAATTGAAACTTATCCTTATCATTCTTGTCGGTCTTCATCACGCCACTAACCCAGTGATTTCCGTTAATATTTAGTGGCATCAACACAGTCTTACCTTCTTTTGCCAATTCTTGTGCTTCTTTAATGGCGTCATTGAAATTTTCATCAACTGGAATTGCCTTACGTGATACGATATTGTCCTGACCAGTCAATTTCTGCTCAAGAATATTATTGATTTGTGTAGCACTGTACCAACTGGTGTCGAGATTTTCCTGCGTACTAACCGAATAGCGGGCTTGATTATCAAGAGATTTCATACGCTTTGTATTTTGCTTAAAGGATGATGCGCAAAAACAAGGTCGCGCAGCTTTGAATCTAAAATGTGAGTGTAAATTTCGGTAGTGGAAATGTCGCTGTGACCAAGCAACTCTTGCAACACCCGCAGATCAACACCGCTATTTAGTAGATGAGTTGCGAATGAATGACGAATTACGTGCGGATGAACTCTTTCTGGATCAAGCCCAGCCTTTCGCGCAATTCCCTTCAACATTTTATGAAATCCTTGTCTGGTTAGATGTTTGCTCGGCGAATGTCCGGGGAAAAGCCAGAATGAATTTCCTTGATAATTCCCTTGGGAGCTCTCTTGGGAACCTTCTCTCTCTTTCAAATATTCAAGCAGCTTCACAATCGCCGCTTTATTGAGCGGGGCGATTCTTTCTTTGCCACCCTTACCCTTCACCAACAAATAATTTCGCAAAGTTTCGCCTTCGCGCTGAATTAAAGAAACTGGCAGCGAAACTAATTCAGTGACGCGAAGCCCGGCAGCGTAAAGGATTTCAAGCATACAGGAAAGTCGTAAATCTGATTCTGCAGCGGAGAGTAATTTAAAAATTTCTTCTTCGCTCAAAAATTTTGGAATCTTTGCTTCGCGTTTTGGAGTCTGTAAATTCGTAGCCGGGCTGTTCTTAATAAAATTTTCATTCACCAAGAATTTGAAGAAATTTTTTAGACAAGAAATTTTTCGCGCGACCGAACTGGCCTTTAATTTTTGTTGATGAAGAGAAAAAAGATAATCTTTAAGAACCATCGTAGTTACTTGTTTTAAAGTAAGTTTTTCTACATCTAAAAATTTTTCGAAGAGCTCTAAATCTTTGCCATAAGCAGCAATTGTGTTTAATGCCAAGCCATCTTCAGTTTGGAGTTTGATGAGAAAATCAGAGCTTTTTACCATCAAAATCATCCTCCAGATCCCCTTTGGGCAAACAAATATTCACCTGGTTTTTAATGTCGATTGTCAACGAAACTTGCCTTTGCGGAATCTTCAAGTCATCGGTGATGAGAAATTTAAGCGCAGCAAACATCGCAGCAAAAGTGATCAATAAAATTATTGGGAGAAATCTACTTTCTGAATGAAGAAACATTTTATTTTTATTCTATTTTTTCTTTGCGCTGCGTTTGGTTACAGCGCAGCATTTGCTGACGCCTCTTTGATTCGCGATGCCGAGACGGAAAAATTTCTGCATCAACTTGCTGATCCAATTTTCACCGCCGCAAACCTAAATCCACACAATATTAAAATTTACATTGTTAATGACATGAGCATCAACGCTTTTGTTTCAGGCGGGCAAAATGTTTTCATTAATACCGGATTAATTCGTAAATTCAAAACTCCTGACGCCTTAATTGGCGTGATAGCGCATGAAACTGGCCACATCACCGCTGGCCATTTAGCGCGCTCTTCAGAGGGGGCCGAAAAGGCGGAGGGCGCGATGTTACTCAGCTACTTACTTGGAATTGGCGCAGTGGTTGCCGGTGCGCCAGACGCTGGCACAGCTCTAATCATGGGTGGCAATCAAACTGCACAAAGGATGTACATGAAGTTCACGCGCACTCAGGAAGAAGCGGCAGATCAGCACGCAATTACCTACCTTGACAAGATGAAATATCCGGCGACCGGATTAATCAATCTCCTGGAGTTTTTTGAAACTGAAATGATCGGCTATAAAAATCAGATCGACGAATATTTAATGTCTCACCCGATAAGTCGTAAAAGAATCGAGGTTATTAAAGAGCGCACCGCTGGGAAAAATTTCTCTGACAAAAAAATAAATCAAAAATTGCAGCAGCAGATGAATCGCGTGCTGGCGAAGCTCGAAGGCTTTATAGAAAATCCAGATTCTTTGTTGCACAATCCAGATCCTTACGTGCGCTCAATCGCTTTATTCAGAAAAGGAAAAATCGACGAGAGCTTAGAATTGCTTGATCCGATTATTGCAAAAAATCCGTCAGATGGATTTTTATTTGAGCTTAAAGGACAAATTCTTTTTGAAAGCGGACGAATTCAAGATTCGGTTTTGGCCTACAACCAGGCGGTTAAATTAATTGCCTCACAAAATAATGGCGTTGTAAAAGTTGCTTTCGCTTTGGCGATTTTGTCACTAAAAACTAGCGATCAAGATTTAATCAAACTAGCGATCAAGGAGCTCGAGGAGGCAAGAAAATCTGAAGAGGGAAACCCTCTTTTATTCAAACAGCTCGCTAATGGCTATTCGCGTATTAACGACGAAGCTAGATCTTTATTGGCTTTAGCCGAGTTTAATTTGCTGATTGATGAAAGAAAAAAATGTCGCGAATACGCCAAAGAAGCGAAAGATAAATTCAAAAAATCCGACAAATCCGAAATTATTCGCGCTGACGATTTGCTTGAGCTGACAAAAGAGAAGGAGGGAGAGACTCATTAATATTACGAGCCCTCCACTCCATATATTTTGATCATCAATATTAGACCCAGAATCTTTCCACTCTGCTTGATTATCTCTGCAATTATGAGCCTACATTAGAGAATCCAAACTCATCAAAATAGACAATTATCCCATCAAGCCTTGCAGCCTTCTGGAAAAATCTTTCGCGTCTTTGATCGGCTCGTCTTCGATGATACAAGCGAGGTCAAATAAGGTTTCGATCTTGTCTTGCGCTGCGATTTTTTTGGTCTCGTCAGAATAATTCTCGTTCAAATCTTTAATTATTTTATTGCTCGGATTGATCTCAAAAATTTTCGTAGTGCCTGCCTGAATTTGCTTCTGCTCAAGCAAAAATCTTTCGAGACGAATATCCATCGAACCCGCGTCAACAGCGAGACAAACTGGAGAGCCAGTGAGTTTCTTTGAGATGCGAACATCTTTAATTTTGTCGCCGAGGGTTTCTTTGATAAAACTGATTAAGCCTTCAAAATTGCTGCTGGTTACATCTTTTATTTCTTCTTTTTCTGTAGAATTTTTTTCGGATTTTTCGATATTCTCTAAATCAACATCGTGACGATTAATTGAGCAAAATTCTTTCTCTTTGTAAGGCATTGCAACCGTCACCCAAAACTCATCAACCGCATCGATTAGAAATAAAACTTCGACATCCTTCTGTAAAAATACTTCGAGTTGCGGCGAAGATTTTATCTTATCGACGGTTTCGCCGGTTAAAAAATAAATCTTGTCCTGACCAGGTTTAATGCGGTCTAAATAGTCGGCGAGGGAAATTAATTTCTCTGGAGATTTCGAAGAATAAAAGCGGCAAATCTCAAAAATTTTCTCACGAAATTCCGATGATTCGCACAAGCCCTCTTTCAAAACTGCGCCGAAATTATTCCAGAATTTGAGATATTCTTCTTCACTCTCCACAGCTTTTTTCTTCAACTCAGAAAGCACTTTATTGACTAGCGATTTTCTAATTTTATCGAGCACCAAACTGTGCTGCAAATTCTCGCGACTAATGTTTAGCGGCAAATCATCAGAATCGACAAGACCGCGCAGAAAGCGAAGGCAAGACGGAACTAAATTTAATTCTTCCGAGATAAAAACTTTTTTTACGTAAAGTTTTACCGAAGTTTTGCGATCAGGATGAAAAAGATCGAATGGCTTTGTTGCTGGCACGAAGAGCAGATTAGTGTAGCTCACCAATCCCTCCGCCTTGTTGTGAATCACCATGAATGGGTCACCTGGCAAATGCGAAATATGTTTAAAAAAACTTTGATACTGCTCCGGCGTGATCTCGCTTTTATCCTTTACCCACAAGGCTGAAGCTGAGTTGATAGTTTCAATTTTTGCTCCCGCTTCCAAATTTTCTGGAATGAATTCGATCTTAAAGTTGATGTGATCGGAATAAGTTTGAATCACATGTTTGATGTGAAAACGATCACAAAAATCCGCAGCATTTTCTTTCAAATGCAAAGTGATTTTCGTGCCGCGATTTAAAGCCTCTTCACTCTCAGAGATTTTAAAATTAGAGCTTCCGTCCGACTCCCACTTAAAAGTTTTTTCCTCGTCAAACTTGCGCGAAAGAACCTCAACTTTATCTGCAATCATGAAGCTTGAATAAAATCCAACCCCGAATTGGCCAATAAGTTGTACGTCTTTTTGCTTGTCGCCGGTGAGTGATTTTACAAAATTCTCTGTGCCAGAGCGCGCAATGGTGCCAAGGTTCTGAATCAATTCTTCACGATTCATGCCAACGCCATTATCCATGATAATTAACAATTTTTTCTGCTTGTCGGTGGTAATTGAGATCTTCAATTCATCCTGCAATAAATCTGGATTCTGCGCTGCGAGGTAACGCAATTTATCGCACGCATCCGATGCGTTCGAAACCAACTCCCGCAAAGCTACATCCTTATTGGTGTAGAGCGAGTTGATCATTAAATTCAAAATTTTTCCAACTTCGACGTCGAAGTTAAATTGTTGTTCATTAGACATATTTTGGGATTTGTTGTTATTCGTAATCTGCCTCTAGATAGTTACCTCGAACTCCATTTCAACTGAGAAAAAAACTAAATGACGAGCTGCAATTGCTTAATAATTTCTGGCCCGACCGCTTCGGGCAAATCGCGTTTGGCCTTGGATTTGGCTGGGAGCAAAGACATCGCAATTATTAATGCTGACTCTTTGCAGCTTTATGAAGGCTTGCCGATTTTATCTTCTCAGCCAACTGAAGATGAGAAAAAAATCGCGCCACATTTTCTTTATTCACATTTTAAGGCGCGGGAAAATTCTTCGGTGATGGATTGGCTGAAGCTAGTTATGGCAAGGATCGAACAAGTTAAGTCAGAGAAAAAATTACCAGTAATTGTTGGTGGTAGCGGGATGTATATTTCGAAATTAGTCGAAGGAATTTCGGAAATGCCGGCGATTGCAGAAGAGGTAAAAAAAGCAGCGCGCGAACTTTACGAAAAAATTGGCCAAGAAGAATTTCGTCAAAAATTTGGCGAGGATAAAATAATCGACAAGCAGCGCCTAATCAGAGCTGCCGAGGTTTTTATGCAGACCGGTAAATCCATTTCCACTTGGCAGAAAGAGGCAAAGAGAACTCCTTTTCTCGAGGATTTTTTGCACATCAATCTCAACCCCGATCGTGAAAAACTTTACCAAAATTGCAATTCGCGTTTTGTTGAAATGTTGGATTGCGGCGCGATTGATGAAGTAAAAAATCTCGTGGCTGAAGATGATTGGTCTATCACCAAAACTCTTGGCTTTCACGAAATAAAAAATTTTCTTAGTGGCGAAATTACGCGTGAAAAAATGATCGAAATCGCCACGCAAAAAACTCGCAATTATGCCAAGAGACAACTAACTTGGTTTCGCAATCAATTGCCAGGAAAGCTCGTATTTACTGACTCTGTAACGGCATTAAATTTTTTACAGAAATGAAATTCAGTGATGAAGGAATCATCATCAGCACCAAAAAATACGGCGAGAATTCGTTGATCGTAAAAATTTTTGCGCGCGATCACGGCATTTATCGCAGCTTCGTTCGTGGCGCAAAATCAAAAAAAACTAATGCAATTTATCAAGTTGGAAACTTGGTTTCTTTTGAATTTCGTTCGCGCCTTGAAGACAATTTAGGCAGCTTTTTTTCGGTCAATCCAATCAGTTCTTTTTGCTCGAGAATCATGTTTGATCAGTTTCGTCTTAACTGTGTCAGATCACTATTTTCAATGCTCGATAGCCTATTTCTTGAACGCGAGAATCATTCCGATTTTTTCGCTCAACTGCTTGCCTTCATGCAAAAAATCTCCGCTGAAACTAGCGAAAAAAAAGACATCGTGGCCGATTACATCAAGCTTGAATTAGAGATGTTGAAAGAGCTTGGATATGGAATTGATTTGTCTTCCTGCGTAGTCACTAACTCAACAACAAATCTAGCCTACGTCTCACCGAAATCCGCGCACGCAGTTTCAATTTCTGCAGCCACTTCCCATGAAAATAAATTACTAAAATTACCGAGTTTTTTGGTCGAAGATGCTGGCGAATTTAATGATCAACATCTGCTCGAAGGCTTGCATCTCAGTGGATTTTTTCTGCAAAAATTTCTCTCCAGCGGCCAACAAAAATTCTCTCACCGCGAGGAAATCAAAGAGGAAATCAAAAAAGATTTGGTGAAGATGAGGTAAAAAACCCTGCTGGTTGAGCGGAGTCGAAACCTGGTGAATAAACCTCCAGAGGTTTCGACTCCGCTCAACCG